>CAZWLT010000010.1:0-21966 GCA_964634915.1 uncultured Clostridium sp.
TCACTATATCCCAGCTGCAATAATCTGTCAAACACCTTATATGTATCCTGTACGCCGTTTATGCCTTCGGGCAGACAGTCCACACCGTCAAAATCCGCGCCGATACCGATATTATCCTCGCCGCCTATTTCCATAAAATGGTCAATATGCCGCACTATATCATCTATGCCCGCTTTTCCGCTTTCGTTCAAAAAATCCGGGAAGAAATTTATCCCCACGCATCCGCCTGACTGCTTTATAACGTTAAACTGGTCGTCCGTGAGATTACGTTCAACGGGACAGATAACGCGTGAACGGCACACTGCGCGTGAATTTGAATGTGTCGCTATAATAGGTTCTTCCGTACAATCGGCAATATCGTAAAACGATTTATCGTTAAGGTGCGATACGTCAATCAGCATACCGAGCCTGTTCATTTCTTTGACTACCTTTTTGCCGAACTCCGTAAGTCCTTTTGTTTCGTCCTTTTCCATTGCTCCGGCGGCAATATGGTTTGAAAAATTCCACGTCAGCGCCGCAATTCTTACGCCGAGTCTGTAATAATTCCTTAGGGCGGAAAGGGAATCTATGCCTTCTCCTCCCTCAATGCTGAGAATTGCTTTTACATTTTTCGGCATATCCTTTGTATTCTGATAAAACGTGTCGATTAATTCCATTGCGCGCTGCGCCGCGCACGACTTATACACAGGGTCAATAAAGCACGCGAACACCTGCGTGCAGCTCTTATACCGCGTCATACGGCTTAAATCCGCATGACAATCATTTTTTTCAAGACTCTTGTTATTATCCCTCACACGGCAAAGTGTGTCGCAATGCGTGTCAAATAAAGAATATTCCACTATACCGCCTCCTAAAATGCGTTTTCTATATGATTAATTCCCGTCACAGTCATTTTACCGCTTTTTTCAATATAAAGCACCTCGACGACGTCAAAACGCACATCATTATTTACAATGTCTGTAAAACACCCTGCCGCCTTTTTCACCCGCTCTTGTTTTCTCCTGTCAACGTATTCGCCCGGCTCGCCGAACAGATTACTCTTTCTCGTTTTTACTTCAACAAAAACAATACAGCCGTTATCCTCTGCAATTATATCAATCTCGCCGCATTTCAGCCTGAAATTGCGTTTTAGAATTTCATACCCCTTATTTTCAAGATATTCCTGTGCCGCGTTTTCTCCATAGTCACCTATATGTTTTGTGTTCATTTTACTTCTCCCAACAGCTTTTTAAGGAATGTGCGGCGGTGTATTTCACATGGCCCGTATTTTAAAATTGCCTCATTATGCGCCTTTGTGCCGTAGCCCTTGTGCTTTTCAAATCCATACTGCGGATACTTCTTTGCCATTTCACATATAAAGCGGTCACGGCTTACCTTTGCAAGAATTGACGCGGCGGCTATTGACGCGCTCTTTGCGTCGCCCTTTACCACCGTTTCATGCGGCAGTGTCATGCCGCCGATTCTATTGCCGTCTATCAGCACAAAATCGGGCTTTGCATTAAGCCCGTTTACCGCGCCGTTCATTGCCTCGTATGTGGCATTTAAAATATTTATCTCATCAATGCGTTTTTCGTCCACGCTGAAAATATTATACGCTGCCGCCTTTTCGCATATTTCCTCATAAAGCTCCTCACGGCATTTTTCGCTGAGTTTTTTTGAGTCGTTTATCCCCATTATTACCGTATCCGGCGGCAGAATTACCGCCGCTGCGTAAACAGGTCCCGCCAAAGGTCCCCGTCCTGCCTCGTCCACTCCGGCAATTACTTTATATCCGTTTTTACGGTATTCATTTTCTATTTTGTACATCGACAGCACTCTTTGCGTTTCTTCTTCCTCTGTAAGTTTTTTTCTCGGCATTTTTATTTCTCCTATTTTAGGTCTATCTTTTTTCGTTCAATTGTGATATACTATTATCCACATGGAGGTGTTAATATGTTATACCGGAAAGAAATTGACGATCCTGTACTGATACAGTTCATTATACTTTATACGTTAAGCAAGGTCGATGAGGACGTTCCCTACAACGAGCTGCTTAATCTTGTCTTAGATAATTGTAACATTAACTACAACAATTTTCAAGTGGCTCTTGATAATCTTGACAGAACAAAACATATACATTCGCATCTTGAGGGAAAGCAGAATAAAATGTACGGAATAACGCAAAAGGGTATGAATACAAGTGACCTTTTCACTTCAAACACACCCGTTTATATACGCGAGCCGATTGATAACTCAATCAAGGAGCTTTTCAGGGAAAGACGAAGAAAAAACGCGATACGCAGCGCAATCACGCCTGTACGCAAAGATGAATACAGCGCGGACTGCCGGCTTTATGATGACGACAACACGCAGATACTAAGTCTCTCGATTTATGCCGGTTCCCGCGAAGAGGCTGAAAAAATGGCAGTATTCTTCCGTGATAATTCTGAGCTTGTATATGGAAAAATCCTTGAAATATTCAGCGAAATTACAGAAGATTAGCAAAAAAAGATGCGGCGGCAACTGTAATAAGTCCGGCAACCGCGACGGACAGACTGCTCATTGCGCCTTCTGTTTCACCGATTTCAAGAGCCTTTGCCGTGCCGATTGCATGGGATGAAGTTCCTATTGCAAGTCCCTTTGCGACAGGCTCTTTTACTCTGAATAATCTTAATACCCGCTCGGCAATTATATTCCCCACAATTCCCGTTAAGATTATCACCGCAACGGTTATATTCTGTATACCGCCCAGTTCCTCGCTGACTCCAATGCCGATTGCCGTTGTAATCGACTTGGGCAGCAGTGTGACGTACTGCTCATGCGTAAGTCCGAACAGGTACGACAAAAGCAATATACTTCCCATACTCGCAATCACTCCGGCAAATATGCTTATGAATACTTCCTTTGCGTGGTGTCTTAATACATCAAACTGACGGTAGAGCGGAACCGCAAGACATACCGTTGCCGGTGTTAAAAGATAGCTTATATACCTTGCGCCGCTGTTATATGTTTCATATTCTATATCAAATATTTTAATAACCAGTATCACAAACACAATCGCAATAAGCAGCGGATTTAAAACAGACAGCTTCTTTTTGCAGTATATTCCGGCAAGATAACCGATTATGCTTATTGCCGCGCCAAAAAACATACTGTCAGTCATTATGCTGTTCATTTTTCTTACCTCTTTTCCTGTCTGTCCGCATCACAAGCTCGCAAGTCTTTCCTGTCACCGCCATAACAATCACCGTCACAGCCACAAGTATAACGCTGACAGGCACAATTATCGGCTTTAAATCCGCCCATGCGGTAACAAGTCCTACTCCGCCGGGTATAAACATGAGCGGCATTATTTCAAGCAGAAAATCCGCTGTTTTTTCTATCTGGCAAAGCTTTATTACACGCGCGCAAAGCAGCAACAGCATCAGCAAAAGTCCGTATATGCTCGCCGGTATCGGCAGCGGTATAAAATAGTTCAGCATTTCACCGATAAACGATACAGACAGTATGATCAAAAACTGACAAATATATCGCATAAAATCACTTCCTTAAATGGATGCATTTAAGCATACCTTTATCATCACTTATTATTCACCATATCATAGTCAATTATTTCTGTTACATCTTTTATAACATCAAGATATTCACGGCATGCTGTTTTTGCTTTTGAAAGGTCAAGTGTTTTATAATTTCCGCATTCAATCTCGCTTTTGCCGAAAACCTCGCCTTCATAGTCGATTGTCTTTTGCAGAATGTCACGAATAATAAAAAGCACTTTATCCATTGATACCTTGTCGCGTACAAGCAGATAGAACCCTGTCTGACAGCCCATCGGTCCGAAATACACAACCTCGTCCTTTATTTCGGAATTCCTTGCAAATGTCGCTATCATATGCTCAATCGTGTGCATTGTCACATTGTCAAGCGTAATGCCGCTATTCGGCTTGCAAAAACGTAAATCATACGTCATAACGTCATTATCAGTCCTCGACAAATATATACCCCTGTCAAGCTTTCTGTGGTCTACCTGAAAACTCTTTATCTTCTCCATAATTATACCGCCTCCTCCGCGTTTTTCAAAAATTCAAGAATTATTTTGATTGAATTCTCCGCCGCCATCTTCGCAAACGCCGGATAATCCATCGCGCTGTTGTCATTCGCGCCGTCCGATATGGCACGCAGTACACCGAAACGCACATTATTCATAATACATACGTGTCCTATACTCGCGCCCTCCATTTCAGCGGCGATTGCGCCGAATTCGGTAATAATTCTCTTTCTCTGTTCGTCAGACGATATAAACTGGTCGCCCGACGCGATGATACCGCGCTCGCATCTTATTCCCCCAATCACATCGACAGCTTTCGCGAGCATTCGGGAAACCTTTTCGTCGCACGGCATTTTGACCATGTTAATACCTGAAATAAAGCCCTTTTCATCGCCAATCGGCGATGTGTCCATGTCATGCTCGACAACATAGGTCGCAACGGCAATATCGCCGGCTTTATATGTATCAAGCAAGCCGCCGGCAACACCCGCGTTTATGACGATATCCGGTGAATATTTAAGTATCATTGTCTGCGCGCAGACAGCCGCGTTTACCTTACCCACTCCGGCAACCGCGGCAACCGTATCAACACCGTTTATATTTCCCTTATAAAAATAAATAGAGCTTATCATTGAAACTTCCGCATTGTCCATAAGCTCTTTAAGCGCGTTGACTTCAATATCCATTGCCCCTATTATTCCGACTAACATTATATCAACTCCTTATCATTATTATATAACAACTGCCATAATGTGTCAATTACAAATAAATCCGTTTTTTCGCTCTTATCCTTTGACATATGACAAAAAAAGTTGTATAATAGACAGGTTAGGAGAGATAATATGGACTTTGTTGCTATAGATTTTGAAACCGCCACATCGAATTACACAAGCGCATGCAGTCTTGGTATATGCGTGGTTAAAAATAACATTGTGACAGACAGAAAAGAAATACTGATTAAGCCCGACCCGTTCGAGTTCAATGATTATAATATAAAAATACACGGAATAAAACCTTCAACAGTCGCGGACAAGCCAACCTTTGATAAATGCTGGGACGAGGTCAGACCATATCTTGAGGGTAAAACAGTTATTGCGCACAATGCCGAGTTTGACGTCGGCGTGCTTTGCGCCACCCTTGAGCATTTCGGTATTACGTTCCCCTCGTTTGAATATATTTGCACGGTAAAGCTGTCGCAAAAGGCTTATCCGGAGCTTCCAAGCCACAAGCTGAACAATCTCTGTGACGCGCTCGGCATCAAATTTCATCACCATCGGGCATATGACGATGCTTATGCCTGCGCGAAGGTGCTTATACGTATTTTGGAGGATTACAGCCTTTTAAACCTTGCAGAGGTTGAGGAATGTTTTGAAATCGGTATCGGTCATCTTACACCGGATACCCGCCTTAAATGTACAAAAAATAAAAAAAAGAAGAAGAAAAAAGCAAAAACAGCCGCAAGATAATCCGGCTGTTTTTCGTTATTCAAGCTCACGTATATTAAATTCGCCATTTTCATAAATCATATATGTATGCGGATTGCCGCCTTTCGGTATCGACACCGAACCGGGATTTATATACACAAAATCACCTTTGTTTTCATTGGCAAAAATATGGGTATGTCCGTTTACGAGATAGTCGCCCCTTTTCAGCTTGGGCGGATTTTCAGGATTAAATTTGTGCCCGTGCGTAATGAAAAACGTCTTGTTGTCCGCATATATAACAGCATAGTCCGCCATAACAGGAAAATCAAGCACCGTCTGGTCAACCTCAGTATCGCAGTTGCCGCGTACGCAAAGAATTTCGTCCTGCATGGAGTTAAGTATTTCTATAACCTTTTTCGGCTCGTAACTTTTAGGCAAATCATTTCTCGGACCGTGATACAGCAAATCACCTAAAAGTATCAGCTTTTCCGCCTTTTCATCAATATATGCCTGACGCATTTTTTCGGCATAATATGATGAACCGTGTATATCAGACGCAAACATAAGCTTCATGTTTTCTCACTCCTAATCTCTCAGCTTTACAGGTTTGAATTCAAGATAGTCAGCCGATACAAGCCGGTATTCTATACCCGTGACCTCTTTGCATATCGCATTTTTGTGCGCTCCGCCGTGCAGGTGTCCGTATATGCACTTCGTCACAGGATATCTTCTCATCATGTCCGTAAAGGCATTATCTTCAAGCGCCGCCGACATAGGCGGATAGTGCGTGAAAACATAAATATCCTTATAATCCTTCGCATTATTAAGCGACAGCTCCAGCCTTAAAACTTCCCTGTCATATATCTTCCTGTCATCAGACGTGAAGTTATCCCATGCCGGATGTATCCACCCGCGCGTACCGCAGATTGCCGTATCCTCATACATAAACGAATTATTCTGCAAAAAATCTATATCATCAAAACCATTTGCCGCCGTGAACTCACGCAGTTTATTCATCGTTGTCCACCAGTAATCGTGATTACCCTTTAAAAGTATCTTTCTGCCGTTTAGCTTATGCAGATATTCAAAATCCTTTGTGCTCTGTTCAAGATATGTCGCCCACGAAAAATCTCCGGGCAGAATTACCGTGTCGCTTTTCTTTATCCCGCTCTGCCAGTTATCCGCAAGACGCTCAACATAATTCTCCCATTTACTGCCGAATATATCCATAGGCTTATCTATCCCAAGCGGAAGATGCAAATCGGCAATAGTGTATAATGCCATTGATTTTCTCCTTAATCGTTAATGCTTTAATTTAAATCGCAATCAGTTACCCGTGCTTCCGAAACCGCCGTTACGTTCTTCCGTAACGTCATCGTCAAAGGTAATACCGTATTCTACAAATATACCTTGACAAAATCCTGTCCCCTTATTCAGCGACACTGTTTTTTCCTCGTTTGTGTCATTCATAATTTTGCAGAATATGTGTCCCTCGTTATCACTGTTATAATAGTCGCTGTCGATTATTCCGACAGTGTTGTTCATCTGTACACGGAACTTGAAACCAAGACCGCTCCTCGGATATATTTTAAGCACCCAGCCGTCATTGATTTTAACACGTATGCCTGTCGGTATTTTTATGCTCTCGCCCGGCTTTAGCTCAAATGACAGCGGCGCGTAAAAATCATAGCCGGCGCTGCCTGATGTCGCTCTTTTCGGCAGTTTTATATCATTGTAAATTTCCTCAATTCCGTCTGCTGTGCAAAACGTATCCGCCCAATCCTTTTTGAACTGTTCAAAGCTGACTTTTTCAAATTTTGCTATTCTTTGCATATCGTTTCTCCTTTATTTCATCAAAAGTACCATCTTGCCGATTTCAAGGCTCTTTTTCACGTCAATAACCTTCTGATTTGAACTGCCTCTCCACGGCAGGTTGACATCTCGCAGGCTTTCGATATACGGACCGTCCACAAGCACATCAACCTTATTCATAAACGGCAAATCCTTTACGTCCTGCCATTCATAGCCGGTGTATAGCCACACTGACTTACGCGGATATTTTTTTGTGATTTCATCAATAAGTCTGCCGGTATCAACACGGTTTTGAGTATGCAGAGGGTCGCCTCCGCTGAGAGTTACGCCTGATATATAGTCCTTTTCAAGCTCGCTGAAAATTTCCTGTTTTGCCGCATCGTCAAATTCCAGACCGCCGTTTATATTCCATGTAACGGGATTCTGGCAATTCGGGCATCTGTGTTCACAGCCTGCCACCCACAGTACCACACGAAGTCCGTCGCCGTTAAGCATATCATCCCTTGTTATATTGTGATAACGCATCACATACTTTTCCTTTCCGCAATTTCCGCCATTTTGGCGCTGTTAAGTCTTGTGTCACCCTTTACGCGCGAATATGACAGATAACCGTTCATTCTTTCAATCTTTGTAAGATTTTTGCTTCCGCACTTTGGACAAACGTCCATTTCAAGCTCCTCATAGCCGCAGTCATCGCAGTATGCCAGCGACAGATTAACGCCCTCATAAAAACCCATATTCATAGCGCGTCTTACAAGCGTCTTTATTGCGTCCCTGTTATAGTTTACAGGGTATTTCACATACTGTATCTTGCCGCCGTTTGAAAGCTCCCAGAAACGCTTTTCGAAATTCTGCTTTTCAATAGGCGTAATATCCTCGCTGACATGACAGTGGAAGCTGTTTGAAACGTATTCCCTGTCAGAAACATTTTCAATAACTCCGTACTTCCTGCGGAACTGTGTCACCTGCAAGCCGCACAGCGATTCAGCCGGCGTACCGTAAATCGCGTACAGTCTGCCGTCCTCCTCCTTGAACTTATTAACCATGTCATTTATATGCTCAAGTGTCTTTATCGCGAATTCGCCGTCCTCAACAAGCGAGTGCTTGTTATAAAGCTGCTGCAATTCATTAAGAGCCGTTATACCGAATGACGCGGTCGCGCTCTTTAAAAGCGGCTTTATTTTATCATGTATACCGAGATGACCGCCGTAGAAACCGCCCTCGCAGTACGCAAGCGGATTTGTTGACGCGCGCATTTCGCCGAGATAATCATAAGTACGGATATGGAGCTGACGTATAAGATTAAGATAATAGTCAAGCACCTCAAAAAAAGGCTTATTTTCCTGCTGTGACTTTGCAAGTATCATAGGAAGATGAAGCGACACCGCGCCGATATTAAATCTGCCGACAAATACCGGCTTATCATTTTCATCAGCCGGCTTCATTCCGCCCTTTTCATACCAAGGCGACAAAAATGCCCGACAGCCCATCGGCGAAACAATCCTGCCGTACTTTTTATACATTGACGGAACGTATCCCTCGCCCGTCAGACTCAGCCAGTCAGGGTACATGGACTTTGCGCTGCAGTCCACGCCCGCCTCAAATACGTCCTCAAGAATTTTACCCTCGCCATGAAGATTTTCGTCATACAAAAATACAACCTTAGGGAAAAGAACCGGCTTTTTGTGTCCCTTTTTACCCTGACCGTTCTTTCTTACATTAAGCATTGTTATTGACGCCATTTTGGCAAAACGACCGGTACCCGTGCCGATTGTAACAGTTATAAACGGATAGTCGCCGCGGCTTGACGAAACGGAGTTGAACTTATACTCCCAGCCCTGAAAGCCCTGTTCAAAATCCCGCTGTATATCCTCCATGGCGATTTCCTCAGCCTTTTCTTTCGTAAGTCCCAGACCCGTATATTTTTCTATATACATTTTATATGACTTTTCCGCGTACGGCTCTAAAATAAGGTCAGCCGACGGAACAGTAAAGCCGCCGTACTGCTGACTTGCCGCTGACAGCACAATATCGCCTATAACGTCAAACGCAACATCAAGAGTCTTTGGCTCGTTATACCACAGATTACCCATTTCAAAGCCGCCGCTCAATACGCTCTCCACGTCAAAAAGACAGCAGTTCATTGTGTCGCGTCTCGCGGACATATCATGTATATAGATATATCCGTCACGGCATGCCTGTAATTCCTCGGTTGTGAGGAAGAATTTTTTGTAAAGCTCCTTGTTGAGCTGATTGAATATAAGACTTCTCTTTGTTGAAACAAGCGCGCTGTCCGTATTGGAATTTTCCTTGTCGCCGATATACATGATTGACTGGCTCTTTTTATAAACCTCGTCAAGCATCTGTACAAAGTCCTGCTTATAGTTTCTATAGTCGCGATAGCTCTTTGCAACCTTCGGATTAACCCTCTCGAGAGCGCCCTCGACAATATTGTGCATTTCGGAAATCTGAATTTCCTCCTTGCCCATTTTTGCCGCTTCTTCCTCCACAAATTTGCAGATGAAATTAATTTCTTCATCCGTAAACTTTACAAGCGCGCGGAACGCCGACTTATTCACCGCGGCAACGACCTTTTGCACGTTAAATTGTTCTTTTGTATTATCTTTTTTTACGACTTTCATTTTTTCTTACACCTCTGCATCGTACATATATTTCAAAAAACACCCGACCACAATATATTGTGGTTTACCATAACTTTTATAAATTATAGCACTATATATCTTTTTTTGCAATTACACCATTTTTACCTGTTTGTTACAACAATGTTACACGCTTAAAACACCGCGCAGGTATGGGAAATTATGTCCGTCAAAACAAATATTACATGGCTAATTAGCTTTATTTTGCGGATAATATAACTATAAATTTCACGGAGGCAGTTAACGTGAAAAATCACGTCAACTGATTTAATTGCCCGCGCGATATTTTTCGTTTTGCAAACAAAACGAAAACGCCTTATCTGCCCACCGGTAAGACGCTAAATATTTTTCATTACTGTTTGTGGGCAGAAAGGCTATGGAGATTTATATGAAAATTCTTTTTAAATCAATATATCTTTATTTCCTCGGTCTGCGCGCCGAATTCTATAAACATCATTTTGACGCGGTGATGGACAGATACGTCAGTCACGGTAAGGATATTTCCTGCCGCCGTCTTACGGATATGTCAAACAAAAGCTACGGTCTTTATAAAAAATTTCGCGAATGCGAAAAAACTCTCAAATATGAAATCAGCATAAAAAGAACATAATATTCCGTTTTGTGCAACATAATTAAACAGACCCTCAAAAAATTATGCAGATTATTTTCTTGTATTCCTTGATTTTATAGCTCAAAAGTGGTATTATATTAATATGTACATCTATAAATACACAAAAGCGGATTAATTAATTTTAATCTGTCTTTTAAAGAGAAGTAAAAAAACAAGGAGGATTTTCCGATGGCAAGAAAAATGAAAACCATGGATGGTAACAACGCGGCCGCTTTCGCATCATATGCGTTCACAGATGTCGCTGCTATCTATCCTATCACACCATCATCAACAATGGCAGAAGTAACCGATAAATGGTCGGCTGCCGGACAGAAAAACATTTTCGGACGCAGAGTTAAGGTTGTAGAAATGCAGTCAGAAGGAGGCGCGGCAGGCGCCGTTCACGGCTCGCTTACAGCAGGCGCGTTGACTACTACATATACAGCCTCGCAGGGACTTCTGTTAATGATTCCGAATATGTACAAGATTGCCGGTGAACAGCTTCCTTGCGTATTCAACGTATCCGCAAGAGCATTGGCTTCACACGCGCTTTCAATCTTCGGCGACCACCAGGACGTTATGGCATGCCGTCAGACAGGCTTCGCAATGCTTGCGTCAACAAATCCGCAGGAGGCTATGGATTTGGGCGCAGTCGCTCACCTTTCAACAATAAAGGGCAGAATTCCGTTCATTCATTTCTTTGACGGTTTCAGAACATCACATGAATATCAGAAGGTTGCATGCTGGGATTATGCCGACCTCGCGGATATGCTTGACTGGGACGCCTTAAATGATTTCAGAAGAAAGTCGCTTAACCCCGAGCATCCGGCACAGAGAGGCACCGCTCAGAATCCGGACGTATTCTTCCAGGCAAAGGAAGCATCAAACAAGGCTTACAACGCTATTCCCGCCGTTGTTCAGTCATATATGGACAAGGTTAATGAAAAAATCGGCTCCGACTATAAGCTGTTTAACTACTACGGCGCGGAAGACGCTGATGAAATTATCGTCGCAATGGGCAGTGTATGCGACACAATCTCAGAAACTATCGACTATCTTAACAAGAACGGACGCAAGGTTGGTCTTGTTAAGGTAAGACTATACAGACCGTTCTCAATCAAGAGCTTCGTTGATGCTATTCCCGCAACGGTTAAAAAAATCAGCGTTCTTGACAGAACTAAGGAACCGGGTTCAATAGGCGAGCCGCTTTACCTTGACGTTGTCGCGGCGCTTCGCGATACACAGTTCGCAAATGTTCCCGTATATTCAGGCCGTTACGGTCTTGGTTCTAAGGATACAACTCCGGCGCAGATTATCGCTGTATACAAGAACACAGAAAAGAAGAGATTTACAATCGGTATTGAAGACGATGTTACAAATCTCTCGCTTCCTCTTGATGAAAACCCCGACACAACTCCTGAGGGTATCACAAGCTGTAAGTTCTGGGGTCTCGGCGCTGACGGTACTGTCGGCGCTAACAAGAACTCAGTTAAGATTATCGGTGACCACACAGATATGAACGTACAGGCATATTTCGACTATGACTCAAAGAAGTCGGGCGGTCTTACATGTTCGCATCTTCGTTTCGGCAACCCGAAAATCACTTCTACTTACCTTATAAATAAGGCTGACTTTGTTGCGTGTCACAAGCCGTCATACATCAGACAGTATGATATGGTTTCTGACATCAAGCCGGGCGGTGTATTCCTTTTAAACTGTTCATGGAACGCCGCTGAGCTTGAGGAGCATATCCCCGGTCAGGTTAAGAAGTATATCGCTGACAACAACATTCAGTTCTACACAATCGACGGTGTTAAGATTGGTAAGGAAATCGGTCTTGGCAACAGAATTAATACTGTTCTTCAGTCAGCATTCTTCAAGCTTTCAAAAATTCTTCCCGAAGAAGACGCGATAAAGTATATGAAGGACGCGGCAACAGCTTCATACTCAAAGAAGGGTGACGCTGTTGTTAAGATGAATCATGACGCTATCGATGCCGGCGCGCAGCAGGTTCATAAGGTAGACGTTCCGGATTCATGGAAGAACGCAAAGACAGAAGACCTTTCTGTAAAGCATGAGGGCGAAGGCGAGCTTATTGATTACGTAAACAACGTGCTTGTTCCAATCAATCAGTTCCGCGGTATGAAGCTTCCTGTTTCAGCATTCGAGCCTTATCAGACAGGTGAAGTGCCTCTTGGCTCATCAGCATTTGAAAAGAGAGGTATCGCAATCGATGTGCCTGTATGGAACAACGAAACATGTATCCAGTGCGGTAACTGTTCATATGTATGTCCGCACGCTTGTATCCGTCCTGTGGTTCTTACAAAGGAAGAATTAGACAATGCTCCTGAAGGTATCAAGTATCAGAACGCTATGCAGCTTGACGGTTACTACTACGCAATGGCTATTTCAGTTTATGACTGTACAGGCTGCGGAAGCTGCGCTAATGTATGCCCTGTTAATAACGCGGGCAAGAAAGACCCGGCTCTTTCAATGCTGTCATTTGACAAGCACACAGATGAGCAGAAGGTTTACGATTATCTTGTTACACTTGCGGATAAGCAGGAGGTTCTTGATAAGTTCAAGATTTCAACGGTTAAGGGCAGCCAGTTCAGAATGCCATACCTTGAATTCTCAGGCGCATGCGCCGGCTGCGGCGAAACACCTTACGCAAAGCTTGCCACACAGCTATTCGGTGACAGAATGTACATTGCAAACGCAACAGGCTGTTCGTCAATCTGGGGCGGTTCTTCACCGTCAACACCATATGCGGCGAACTCAGAGGGACGCGGTCCCGCATGGGCTAACTCATTGTTTGAGGACAATGCCGAATATGGTCTTGGTATGTTCGTCGCTCAGGATACACTGAGAGAAGCTAACATCGCAAAGCTTAAAAAGATTGCCGCTGAAAATGCGGATGTTAAGCCTGTAATAGACAAATTCATCGAAACAAAGGACGACGCGCAGGCAAACAGAGTCGCAACAGACGAGCTTCTTAAAGCAATCGCTAACATAAACTCACAGGAGGCAAAGGACGTTCTTGCCGACAAGGAATACCTTTCAAAGAAGTCATGCTGGATATTCGGCGGCGACGGCTGGGCATACGACATCGGCTTCGGCGGCGTTGACCACGTTCTCGCATCGGGTGAAGATGTAAATATGCTTGTATTCGACACAGAGGTTTACTCAAACACAGGCGGTCAGTCATCTAAGGCAACGCCAACAGGCGCTATTGCTCAGTTTGCCGCCGCAGGTAAGGAAGTTAAGAAGAAGGATCTTGCCGCAATCGCTATGAGCTACGGTTATGTATACGTTGCGCAGGTCGCGCAGGGCGCTGACCAGAATCAGCTGCTCAAAGCTATGCTTGAGGCTGAAAGCTATCACGGTCCGTCAATAATCATCGCTTACGCTCCATGTATCAATCATGGTATCAAGGGCGGCATGAGTATTGCGCAGACCGAGGAAAAGAAGGCTGTTCAAGCCGGTTACTGGCACCTGTTCAGATTTGACCCGAGACTTGCTTTGGACGGCAAAAATCCATTCCAGCTTGATTCAAAGGCTCCGACAATGGATTATGAGGACTTCATCATGGGCGAAGTTCGTTACAACTCGCTTGCGCGTTCAAATCCCGAAAGAGCTAAGGAATTGTTCGCAAAGGCTAAGAAGAACGCGGAAGAAAAGTACGCGCATCTTGTTGAATTGGCAAGCAAATAATTAAACAAATCAAACAGCTTTAGCAAAATAATTTTTAAATAACAAAAATCTCTTGATTATATGACTGAAAAGCCATTTTTCAAGAGATTTTTTTGCGCAATATTTTTGAGCGGGAGCTATTTTGCCGCGGCTCCTTATTTTATTCGTCAAGTTTCAGCACAGACATAAACGCCTCCTGCGGCACCTCCACGCTGCCGACCTGACGCATACGTTTTTTACCCTCTTTCTGTTTTTCAAGAAGTTTTTTCTTACGCGTAATATCGCCGCCGTAGCACTTGGCAAGCACGTCCTTACGCATTGCCCTTACAGTTTCACGAGCGATAATTTTCGAGCCGATTGCCGCCTGTATAGGCACTTCAAAGAGCTGACGCGGAATAGCCTCCTTGAGTTTTTCAGCCATTTTCCTGCCTCTCGGATATGCCCTATCCTTATGAACAATGAACGAAAGCGCGTCAACCATTTCACCGTTAAGAAGTATATCAAGTTTTACAAGCTCGCTGCGTTTATATCCGCAAAGCTCATAGTCAAATGACGCGTATCCCTTTGTGCGCGATTTGAGCGCGTCAAAGAAGTCGTATATTATCTCATTAAGCGGCAGCTCATAGAAAATTTCCGCTCTGCTCTCGTCCATATACGTCATATCCTTATAGACACCTCGCCGTTCCTGACACAATTCCATAACGCTGCCGACATAGTCCTTCGGCGCCATTATAGTCGCCTTTACCATAGGCTCCTCCATATAATCTATTTCGGCGCCGTCCGGCAGATTAGTCGGGTTATCTACCCATATCATCTCGCCGTTCGTCTTGTATACCTTATATATAACGCTCGGCGCGGTTGTGACAAGGTCAAGGTTATATTCCCTTTCAAGTCTTTCCTGTATAATTTCCATATGCAAAAGTCCGAGAAATCCGCAGCGGAAACCAAATCCCAACGCAACAGAGGTTTCAGCCTCAAACATAAGCGCCGCGTCGTTGAGCTGCAGCTTTGAAAGCGCATCCTTCAAATCCTCATACTGCGCTCCGTCAGCCGGATAAATACCGCAGTACACCATCGGATTTACCTTTTTATATCCCGGCAATGGCTCTTTTGCCGGATTTTTTACGGTTGTGACCGTATCACCGACACGCGTATCCTGAATATTCTTAATACTTGCGGCAATATAACCAACATCGCCGGCGCGAAGCTCCTTTGTCGGAATAAGACCGGCAGGGTGCATGACGCCAACCTCAACAACATCAAACTGAGCGCCTGTCGCCATCATTTTTATTCTATCGCCGACCCTTACAGCGCCTTCCTTTATTCTTACATATACTATAACACCCTTGTAGCTGTCATAATACGAATCGAATATAAGCGCCTTTAGCGGCGCGTTTTCATCGCCCTCCGGACTAGGTATCTTATTGACAATTTCCTCAAGAACCGACTCGACATTAAGACCTGTCTTCGCGGAAATCTGCGGCGCCTCCTCCGCCGGTATACCGATTATGTCCTCAATTTCATGTATAACCAAGTCAGGCTGTGCCGACGGCAAATCTATCTTGTTTATAACCGGCACAACCTCAAGGTCATGGTCAATAGCAAGATACGTGTTCGCGAGAGTCTGCGCCTCAATACCCTGTGACGCGTCAACTATAAGTATCGCTCCCTCGCATGCCGCAAGAGAGCGCGAAACCTCATAATTAAAGTCGACATGCCCCGGCGTGTCGATAAGATTGAGTGTGTACACATCGCCGTCATCGCGTGTATATTTTAGCGTTACAGCATGAGCCTTTATCGTGATGCCTCTCTCCCTCTCAAGCTCCATATTGTCAAGGAGCTGGTCCTCCATATCACGTTTCTCAACCTCGCCTGTGAGTTCAAGAAGGCGATCCGCCAATGTTGACTTACCGTGGTCTATATGCGCTATTATACAAAAATTCCTTATTTTTTTCTGTCTTTCGTTTGACATTACTTTCTCTCCCATATTATCTATATATAATCAGTATACCATATTTTTTCCGTCTGCGCAATCTTTATTTTGCATTAAGCACCGCCGCAATCGCATATGCTACATCACGTCCTCCCTCCTTTGCCTCCTCAAGTGTGTTTCCGTTGCTGCCAACCTCAAGTATCAGACTGCCCATTGTCATATGTTCATTAAATCGCTCTGTCCTCAGATTTACAGGACGCATAAGTCCGGGATACATTATCTGGGCGGCATTCTGTATTTTTGCCGCAAATTTAAGGTTTTCCCTCCAGTTGTCATGCCAAAGCCCCATACTGTCCGTTCCGGCAACAATCATTACCTGCGCTGTATTTACGCCGTTTTCCTCACATGCCACACGCAGTTTTGAACCGTCTGAATACACAAACGCGTCACGGTGTACGTCAAGCACCGCCTTTATCGACGGATTATTATCAAGCTGACTTTTTATTGTCCCCAATGCTCTCGTGTATGAGCCCTGATATGACGGATAATCGTGATATGTTGTGTCATGCACCGTCTTTATGCCGTTTGCCTCCAGCACATTACATATTTCGTTGCCAACTGCCACCACGTTGACATTCTCATCTGTGCTGCGTTCCGTTTCACCGCTCATCGCGTCACCGTCATAGCACTCGGTTGTGTGCGTATGCACAACAAGCACCTGCGGCAAATCGCTGTCAGCGTTTATATTCAATTCTTCCGAGCATAGCGCGTCTATATCCACATTATATTCCGTTGCATTATTCATTTTAAGTCCCACAGACGAGCTTATCTGATTTTTATCCGGCATTGCCGGATACGCGTTTTTACTTTCCGCCGTATCCGCAATTTCAATATTATCCTCACCGCTATACTCCTCGTTCGGGGTTGTCCGTTCAAACACAGCGGAGTATTCGCTTATAATCGTTTCAGGTCTGCCTGTGTCAAAGCCCAGCAGCTTGCTTATTATCCCCTTTATATCAATATTCCTTTCCTCGTTATCCGGCAGTCCTTCCGATAAAATATCCTCATACGTATTCTCACTGACACGAAACACCTCTGCCGAATTTTCCGGCATAAACACCGCTGCCGCCGCCGCAAATGCCGCCGTCATAACCGCTGCCGCCGCTATAATAAGTTTTTTCTTTGTTATTACTATTGTTCTGAAATTCATGGCTTATCCCCTTCTGTCAGTTGCTATATTATAAATACGCATAAAAATTTCAAATATGTTGAAAAAACTTGAAAAAAATACTTGCTTTTTGTTTTGAGCTGTGGTATAATTTTGTAGTTATTACGGATAGTCCTCTGCCTCGGTCGGCACGAATATCCCGGATTATAAGGAGGAATTAATGATGAATTCACAGGAAATCATTAACGCTTTGACAAAAGACCAGATTAGAACAGACCTGCCTAAACTTGTAGTTGGCAACAACGTAAAGGTTTACCAGAAAATTGTCGAGGGTTCACGTACAAGAACTCAGATGTTTGAAGGCACAATCATCAAGGTACAGGGCGGCGGTATCGCTAAGACTTTCACAGTAAGACGCATTTCTTACGGTGTAGGCGTTGAAAAGACTTGGCCGGTTAACTCACCTAACATTGAAAAGATTGAAGTCTCAAGAAAAGGTAAGGTTAGACGTGCAAGACTTTATTATCTGCGTGACAGAGTCGGTAAAGCAGCAAAGGTTAAGGAAAAAATCTAATTTCCTTACGCGTAGAAAAAAAGGGACATGTCTTGTGTCCCTTTTTTATCTATAAAAATTAATAATTTATTCATTACCAATTTACATATACATAGTATAATAATTATTATATTAGTAAACCGAAAGGAGAGAAACAATGAGCGAACAGGAAGAAATCAGGGAAGAGAATACCGAGAACTCAAAGGATAAAAAGAAAAGCATCGGAAAAGAAATATGGGAGTGGGTATATACTCTCGGAATTGCTGTCATAATCGCATTGGTCATCAAGGGATTCTTTTTTGACATCGTGCGTGTTGACGGTTCAAGTATGCACCCGACTCTTGTAAACAACGACAGGCTTATCGTGACTAAACTCGCATACACACCGAAGCAGGGCGATATAATAATCCTTGACAGCGCATATAAAAACCGCGAGGAATATTACGATACTCTTGCGGAAAAAAAGGGCGAAGAAAAACTTTCTTTCCTTGACAAAACAGTTGAATGGTTCAAGCTGCCGTCAAGCCTTAAATCAAAGTATTACGTAAAAAGAGTTATCGCGCTGCCGGGGCAGACGGTTGACCTTGTAAACGGCAAGGTATATGTTGACGGCGAAATGCTTGACGAGCCTTATTATGACGGCACAACTTCATCAATCGACCCTAAGGTTGAATACCCCTTGACCGTCAGCGAAGACTGCGTATTCGTTATGGGCGACAACAGAAACCACAGTAAGGACAGCCGTTCATCAGAGCTTGGCGAAGTTCCGTTCGACGCGATACTCGGTAAATCACAGATTAGAATATGGCCGCTTAACGAAATCGGTCTGACAAAATAGCAGAGGTATTTATGCAGAATTTACAATGGTATCCCGGACATATGGCAAAAACCCGCCGCCTTATCGAGGATAACCTTAAATTGATAGACGTTGTTGTTGAAATTCTTGATGCGCGTATCCCCTTTTCGGGACGTAATCCGCATTTTGACGACATAATCAGAAACAAGCCGAGACTTCTTGTGCTTAACAAAGCTGACCTCGCGGACAAGACCCGCACAAAGCAATGGATTAGCTGGTATGCCGAAAAGGGGCTTAAAGTTATTCCTATAAGCTGTCAGACAGGTATGGGAATAAACACAGTGCTTGGAGAGGCACGCGCTCTTATACAGGATAAAATAGACAGAGAAAAGGAAAAAGGCAGAAACCGTACGCTTAAAATAATGATGGTCGGTATACCGAATGTCGGTAAATCAAGTCTTATAAACCGTCTTATCGGCAAGGCAAGCACAAAGACAGGCGACAGGCCAGGTGTCACGCGCGGCAAGCAGTGGCTTCGCATAAAGGGTGACACGGAGCTTCTTGACACGCCCGGTATACTTCCGCCGAAATTTGATGACCGGACGGTTGCAACGCGTCTTGCATACACCGGCGCGATAAAGGACGAAATAATGAATACAGAGCTGCTTGCCTATTCCCTTTGCGATTATCTGCGTGACAATTACGCGGACGCGCTTTGCGCGCGATACAAGCTCGACAGTGTCGACGGTCTTGAGGGATACGAGATACTCGAGAAAATCGGAAAGAAACGCGGATTTGTTATATCCGGCGGCGAAACGGATATGGAGCGCGCCGCAAACATGGTGCTTGATGAGCTGCGCGGCGCAAAAATCGGAAACATCACGCTTGAAATTCCTCAGGATATCGAAAATACAGAAAACGAATAAAGAATAATCCTGTTTTTGAACAAGTAAAATTGTTCGCCTTTATAATAAGCAAAAACGTCCTCAAAGCAAAAAAACGTCCTCCCGAAGAGGACGCTTTTTTTCTCTATTATTTAATGATGAACTTATCAAGTTCTTCCATAAACTTATCGCAATCATCTGAATGTACTTCAACCTTAATAGGCTTTGAAAGATCCAGACTAAAGATACCCATGATTGACTTAGCATCAACAACATATCTGCCTGATGTAAGATCCACGTCGAAATCATACTTGCTTACGATATTTACGAAGTCTTTCACATCGTTAATAGAGCTTAGCAACAAATTAAATGTTTTCATAAAAAATTCCTCCTTATTCGTGCGTGTAGCCTATTTGTAAATTCTTACATTAATTATAATACAACAAAAAAAAGAATTAGTCAATAGATATTGCGTTTTTCTGTAAAATTTTATATAATAGTACTAATGTGGACATAAAAAAAATAATATTTGTGGCAAATTTGATATATGAAAGGTAATTATAATGAAGAAAGCAGCGTTTTATACTCTTGGCTGTAAGGTCAATCAATACGAAACAGAGGCTATGGCGGAGCTATTCGCTGCCGCCGGATATGAAATATGCGATTTTAACGACAAGGCAGACGTATATGTTATCAATACCTGTTCGGTTACGAACATGGGTGACCGCAAATCACGCCGGATTATCCGCCGCGCTAAAAGGTCCAATCCCGACGCGGTTATCGCCGTTACCGGCTGTTATGCGCAGACCGCGCCTGACGAAGTGCTTGAAATTGAGGGTGTGAATATCGTTATCGGCAACAACGACAGAAAGAATATTGTAAATCTTGTCGAAGTTCTTGAAAGCACGGCAAACATAAACCACGTTACGGATATAATGACAATCCATGAATTTGAGGAGCTGCATATAAAGCAGTATTCAAACCGTACGCGCGCGTTTATAAAAATACAGGAGGGCTGTAATCAGTTCTGCTCATACTGCATTATCCCCTATGCGCGCGGTCCTGTCAGAAGCCGTCCAATGAACGAAGTCATTGATGAAGTGAAAAAGCTCGCCGCAAATAATTTCAAAGAAATTATACTTGTCGGTATTCATGTCGCGTCATACGGTACGGATTTGGAAAATACAAGCCTCGCAAAACTTATAACGGAGGTTGACAAGATAGACGGCGTGGAAAGAATACGTCTTTCATCAATCGAGCCTATGACGCTCAATCAATCGTTCATAGACAGTATAAAAGACTCAAAAAAGCTGTGCCGCCACTTCCACATATCCCTTCAATCCGGCTGTGATGAAACGTTAAGACGTATGAACCGTAAATACACGACCGCGCAGTTTAAGGGTATTGTTGACGGACTTCGCAGTGTCTTTGACGATGTGGCAATAACTACCGACATAATGGTGGGATTTCCCGCCGAAACGGACGAGGAATTTGAGCATACGGTAGACTTTATACGCGATGTGTCATTCGCTGACGCTCATGTATTCCAGTATTCGCAAAGACGCGGTACTCCGGCGGCAAAACGCCCTGACCAGATTTCACCGGACGTAAAGGAAAAACGCAGCAAAATAGTCATTGCCGAAACAAAAAAAACGCGTGACGCGTTTATTCAAAGGTTTATAGGTAAAACAATGCGCGTGTTATTTGAACAGCCGGCAAGGGACGGGCTTTTCGAGGGTAAAACGGATAATTACATAACTGTCCACGCTCCCTCCGACACCGACCTTAACGACCGGTTTCGCAATGTGCTTCTTGAAAGAAACGAAAACGGTATCGTAATCGGCACTATCGTTGAATAACCCGTACAGCAAAATAAAGCATATCGCTTTGTTATGCGCTTTCTGCGAAAATAAACTCTACCCGTACCCGCGTACGCCGGCGAGTTCATTTTCGCAAAATCTAACCTGATTTCTCGAAGTCTGTCAGTTCATCATTGAAAGCGCGTCCGAAAGCCACCATTCGCCGATATCAAGAGCCTTATAAAGATTATCTCTCTCTCCCTTGCGGTAAATCTGACCCTTGCCGAATTCACCTGTATTATCCATAACCTGAACCTTTATTTTCGTTGAAACCTTTACGTCTTTATTATCCTTTGTTTCAAGAATGTCAAGAGCAAGAATACACTTATCCTCAAGATTTCCGTAATATATTCTGTCACCGCACTTGATAAGCGGCTTGCCCTTATACATCAATAGCTTTTTCTTCTTCGCTGCTGCCATAGTCCGTTCTCCTTTCAATTTATTCCGTATAATATATTATACCACAAAATAGAAATAATTTCAATAATTATTCCTTTTCGTACATAAACTTATCAAGTTTTTCCGCAAGCTCAAATTTTTTACAGCC
>CAZWLT010000011.1:0-21911 GCA_964634915.1 uncultured Clostridium sp.
CCTTTTCGTACATAAACTTATCAAGTTTTTCCGCAAGCTCAAATTTTTTACAGCCCGCAATATAGCCGATAAACGTTGCCGCCGGCGGCATAATAAGCATTATCGCGGCGGAATAAATTGTAAACA
This sequence comes from uncultured Clostridium sp., assembly GCA_964634915.1. GTDB lineage: Bacteria > Bacillota > Clostridia > UBA1381 > UBA1381 > Hominilimicola. The sequence goes on from CAZWLT010000011.1 coordinate 127, forward strand.
CACCGTTATCAAGGTTCATAAGTCCGTTATAAGGGAATGTCCAGAAATAGAAAAACGCGTTATACAGTGTCGGCAATAAACCGGTTATTCCCGTTTCTGTGCCGAAATATATCCACAATACGCGGAACAAAACCGCAAAAATCAGATTACATACAGTAATCGCGCAGCCGAGCATCAAGCCCTTAATTTTGACCTGTCTGAGCGGAGTATAGCTTTTGCCGTCCAGCAGAGCGAATTTCTTTGCCGGAATATACAGCATGCCAAAGTTGACGAGTATGAGTATACACGACAAAATCTGCTTTGCTATATTTATATTTGTAAAATACCAGAATGCCACCGTTCCGAATACAAACGCAACTCCTGACGCTGCCAGCTGCATAAGGAGCATATATCCCAACTGATAACCGACCGTTATCTTCATTGAATCTCTCATATAAATCTTCTCCCCTGCTAATTATTTGGCGGCGGAAAATCCTGCCAGATATCCTGACGACCATGCCCATTGGAGATTATAGCCTCCGCAGTCACCGTCTATATCAAGAATTTCGCCCGCTGCATACAACCCCTCACACAGCTTTGATTCAAATGTGTTCGGGTTAAATTCCGAAGTTTCCGCTCCGCCCTTTGTGACCTGCGCGTTGTTCCACGACATTGTTCCGGCCACCTTAAAGTCCCACTTCTTGATTATGTCACAGATACGCGAAATTTCCTTTTCGCCAAGTGTCAGAGCGTATCGTGACAGCGGCTCCGCCTTAGCAAATTTTAAAAGCGCTTGTCCTACGCGTTTGTTGAACATACCCACAAAAAAGTTTTCAAGCGGTAATTTAGGATTATTATATACCCTTTCCGTGATAATGTCAAATACATCATCTCTTGTATATCCGTCCATAATGTCAAGCGATATTACCTTTTGTCCGTTAAGACGCGATGTGAGCGAAAATACAGCCGGTCCGGACAGTCCGTATTCCGTAAACAATACCTCGCCGAATTCGCTGTATCCGCCAAGAGTCACTCTCGCGTCTATCTTTATACCTTTGAGCTTTTTTACAACCTCTGTTTCCGTCTTAATCTGAACAAGAGACGGATAAAGCTCGGTCACATTATGTCCGAAAGACTTCAGAATGTCATAGCCTGTACCCTTTGACCCAAGATTCGGCGCAGCCTTGCCGCCCGTCGCGACAATGACCTTGTCCGCATATGCCTCTCTGCCGTCATAGGATACTATGCAAAATCCGTCCTTTGACTTTGATACATTTTTCGCATCAAAAGAATAAACAACTTTTATACCAAGTTCTTCAATTTTAAAACGCAGAACATCCAGCACAGCCGATGCCTGGCCGGAATACGGATAAACCTTTCCGGCATCTTCAACCTTTGTTACAATACCGAGCCGTCTGAAAAAATCAAGAGTTTCCAAAACCCAAAACTTATTTTTTGCGCCTAATATAAATTTCGGATTTTTGCCGTGATAATTCGCCGTATCCGCGTTCATATTTGTCATGTTGCAGCGTCCGTTACCTGTCGCGAGTATCTTCCTGCCGACTCTTTCGCCGCATTCATACACAGCGACCTCGCCGCCGCGCTGCGCGGCGGAAATTGCGGCGACAAGTCCGGAAGCGCCGCCGCCTATTACTGCTATCCTATTCCCCATTATCCGCGCTTTCCTTTTTTACCGTCTGTTTTTTCTCCGTTTCCATAAGCTTTGCCTCGCGCGACACGATATAATCCGTACACAACATTCTGATAATCGCGACAACCGGCACTGATATAAGCACACCTACAAAACCGAACAGCGTACCGCCGACAGATACCGAAAATATAATCCACAGCGGCTTAATCTCAAGTGTATTACCCATAATTTTCGGCGCAAGAATATTAGCGTCTAACTGCTGAAGCACAATGAGCACAATACCGACCCATATTCCCTGCCAGAAACCGCCGGTGATGAATGTTGCAAGTATCGCAAGCACACATGAGATAATCGAGCCGAAATACGGAATCATATCCATCGCGCCAATGAATATACCGAGCACAAGCGCATATTTAACATTCATAATCATAAGCGCTATACTGCACGCGAAAGCCATAATCACGCTGCATGTAAGTCTGCAATAGATATAATTGGTGAAAACATCATTTATACGTTTTGCGTGCAGCATTACTGAATCAAGCGTCTTTTTCTTAAAGAAAACACCCATAACTCTCAATAAAACCTGCTGCAGACGTTTCTTGTCAATCAGCATATATATCGACGCAATGATTGCGATAAATACGCTGAAAATGCTTGACGTCGCGGTAAACACACCCTCCGCGTATTTGCCGAATTGAGACATGTCTATGGAACCTATAAATATTTCAAGCTGCTTAAACAAATCAAGACTGCCTAAATTAAATTTCTTCGCAAGCTCAAAGCTGTTTATATAGTCCTCAAACGATTGTATATAATTCGGCAGATTATTATACAGCTCAATCGTGTTTCTGTATATTGCCGGAATTAACATTCTCAGTACAAGAACGACAATCACCGCGGCAAGAATGTATATTACAAATATACTTATTCCAAGCGAATGTTTTTCAAGAAACTTTATCCTTGACTTATCAATAAGGCTCTGAATACGTTTCGCCGGCAAATTCAGAATATACGCAATGATAAACGCGAGAACAAACGGCTGGAGCGCGTCAAAAATCGTGCCGATATACGAAGTGATATCTTTAATATTGTCAAATGTCTTATAAACGGCGATAACGGCAACAGCAAACACAAATGCCACAATCCACGTATAATACTTTTTGAATTTTTCCATAAAAACACCTCTGACTTTTACATAGATTTAGCAACAAAAGGACGGAAATTATTCCCGTCCTTTTTAGTACGTATAATAAAATTATTCAGAAACGATAACCAAAAGCTTGCCGACAAATACACCGTTGGAAATGCTTCCTCTTACATCAACTGTCTGACCGACCTTGACGTCCTTCATCTTTTTTGACTTACCATCGGCAGCCACAAAGGTTGTTGTATCGTCCTTACAGAATACCTGCGTTGAATCCTCCGAGCCGTCCGGCTTGATGCTGATTACTCCGTACGAGGTGTTCACAGCTGTGACAACACCCGTTACATTACCCGTTGACTCCTGAGTTGTCGTGGCGACAATTTTTGTGATTGCGTCGCTCTCAAGCGTTATTTTAACACTGTCGTTTACCCTGAAATCATATAGCGTTCCCTCTTCGCCGTTGATAAGAATTTCAACATCCTTCGGGATAGTATATGTCATTTCCTCATCTTTAATCTTTATTACCATTGTTGACTGCGGCGATGCGATTGTCAGACTCTTTATTGTGCCCTCAACAACCTTTGTGCTTGATGTTGCAACAATCTTTGTGATTATGCCGTATTCAAGAGTAATATTGACCTTGTCGCCATTATATATGCTGTCAAGACCGACTGTTGCGTCATTCTTCTTAACAGAAACGTCACTGCTTACTTCATACGTCTTACCGTTATATTCATCATTTCCGTGACTGATTGTGATTTTAACACCGTCTGAGATATCAACATTTTCAACGATTGCGCCTGATATTGTTGTCGCCTTTGTTTCGCCCGTAATCTTTGCAATCTTGCCGTTTACAAGCTCAAGTGTGATAACATCGCCCTTTGTAAAGCTTCTTACAGTTGCCGGTGTGCCGTCATATGTAACGGATACATCCGACATACATTCATAGCTTTCGCTTTCGCCCGTTTCGTCAAGCGTGACTCTGATTGTTGTTTTGCCGGATGTTGAAGCATAGCTTACATATCTTCCGACTACTGTCTGATCCGGCTGGCTTGAAATTGTTTCAATCTGCGAAAGGACGCCGCCCGACAGAGTCATAACTGCCGAGACTCCCGTCGCAAGCGTCTTTGGCTGAACTTCATCGCCCATATTCTTCATCACTGTGTCATCAGTATAGGCGTATGTTTTTTCTTCGCCGTCCAATGTTACTGTAACAGTCTGTTCATTTGTATCAACCGCTTCAATCTTTACCTTTGAGAATGAATAATCTGTCTTATCGACAGTCTGCGACAGCATGACTGCCATCTGGCTTCTCTTTACGGATGTATTCGGCGAGAACGAGCCGTCGCCCATACCTGACATAATACCGGCATCGGTTGCATACGCGACATACTGGATAGCATTTGAAGGAACCTCTCTCGCGTCTGTGTATTCAAGAACAACACCCATATCGGAAAGCGCCTTTTCTTCACCGCCCAAAGCCTTTGTTATAATGATTGCCGCCTCGTATCTTTTCATTGGGGTATTTTTTTCATTGTCCTTCAGATATGTATCAAGATCGGCAGTTTTAAGCGCGCCCTTATACATAAGGAATACTATTTCATCGTTTCCCCAATCAAGTCCGTAATTTTTAATGATTGAATCATACTTAGTGTGAGCCATTTCAATTATTTCCGCGTTTGCCTCGTCGCTTGCGCCCATTGCTCTCGCGAAAAGCGAAAGCGCCTCCAGACGCGTCACATCATTATCCGGTCTGAAAGTGCCGTCCTCATATCCTGAGATAAGTCCCTTCTGCGCCATTGAATTAATATATGGCTTTGCCCACGCGAAATCATCCGCGCTGATATCGCTGAACCTCTCGATTGTTGTTACTGTTTCATCGGATGCGTCATCAGCCGGCGCCGCGAAAACAGGTAATGTTATTGACATTGCGACAAGCAGTGCCGATGATGCCTTCATAAATTTATTCATAAGTTTCTCTCCTTTTATACATAGTTGAATTACTATAATTTTAACATATATACGGATTTTCTGCAATAGATTTTTTCCCATTTATATAAAATTAATATTTCATTCACTTTTCATTTTTGTTTCACATAAACCTTTTACGGTAATCCATAGGTTTCTGACCTGTCTGCTTTTTGAATTGTGTTATATAGTTGCTCACATCAAGAAAGCCTGTCATGCCGGAAATCTCACCCACGCTGTACTTACTGCTGCGAAGAAGTATTTTTGAACGGTTTATACGATAATTTATAAGATAACTGTACGGCGTCATACCCATATACTGTCTGAACAGGCGTATGAAGTAATATTTGGAAACATGCACATAATCTGTTATCGCGTCAATGCTTACAGGATTCATATAGTTCTCCTCGATAAACTTCACCGCGAGCTTTATCTCCTTTACGTGCAGTCCGCCCGAATCATCTTCTCCGTCAAATGTGTCGCGGAGCAATATATCAAGCATCGCGTGTATATTCGCGGATATGGCGGACATCGCAAGAATATCATTCTTATCCGCCGTTTTCATCATAGCCGTGACAATGTCATAAAAACCGTCCATATCCCTTACCTTTACCGTATGTACTCCGTTATAATTAACGGCGTTGACCATTGTGCCTGCGCATATGCCGCGAAAGTGTATCCACATAAATTCCCATCTGTCACCGTTTATTCTGTAACGGTGCGGAGTATGGCAGTCAAACACTACTGCCTCGCCCTCGCGTATTTCACCTGTATACTTATCTGTTTCAAGCATTCCCGAGCCTTTTATTGTATAAAGCATCATGTAGCTGTCATGTCCCGCTCTGTCCGTATTGTAGCTGTCACCGGCGTAGAAATGACCTATCTCCGTTATATAAAACGGCATGGTTATATCGCCGCCCGCCGGCGTCGCCGTCACCCATACGGAATTATCCGCAATGTCAATATCGTATTTCCCCATAATTCACCGCCTGCAATTTTTTCATATTAATTCTCAATACCGCCTTCAGGCGGCTCAAATCCATAACGCGGAAAAGAAGCGGACAGATTATGCGTTTGAGGAGCGTCGGCGTACGCGTACGCTTCAAGCTCCGAAAATGTATGAGACGCGAAGCTTATTTTTCACGTTATTTTTCACGTTATTTTTTATGTTTTTATTATAACACATAGTTTATACAAAATCAAATCTTTAGCAATATTTTAATATTATTACGCAATTTTCACTAATGATTTTTTATTTGAAATAGTGTATACTGTAATTATAAGAATTTTGAAAGGAAAATATTAAGATGGATAAAGTCAAAGTTTGGTCGGAGGATGTCACAATCCCCACATATGAAATCGGAGAATACAGCAAAATCCCTATGTTTCTTGAAAAGCGGGTATATCAGGGCAGCTCCGGACGGGTTTACCCTCACCCTGTGTGCGAAAGCGTTTCGGATGTAAAGACTGATAAAACATACACGGCGCTATATCTTGAAAATGAATATCTGCTTGTGATGGTACTGCCGGAAATAGGCGGCAAGATACAACGTATACTTGATAAAACAAACAACTATGACGCGGTTTATTATAACGAGGTTATAAAGCCGGCGCTTGTCGGTCTTGCGGGTCCATGGGTCAGCGGCGGTATTGAATTCAACTGGCCTCAGCACCACAGACCGTCTACCTTTGACGCCGTGGACTACACTGTTTCGGAAAACGCGGACGGCAGCGCGACTATATTCGTAAGCGAAATCGAAAAGATGCGCCGCACAAAGGGTATGGCAAAATACACTCTTTATCCGGGCAAGGCTTATCTTGAAATCAAGGGTCAGCTTTACAACCAGACCGACAGACCGCAAACCTTCCTTTGGTGGGCAAATCCGGCAGTCGCGGTAAATGACTATACAAAGTCGATATTTCCTCCGGACGTCCATGCGGTGATGGACCACGGTAAACGCGACGTGTCACGTTTCCCTATTTCAACGAGCACATATTACAAAATGGATTACAGCGAGGGCGTTGATATTTCACGTTACAAGAATATCCCTGTGCCTACCTCATACATGGCATATCATTCAGATTATGACTTCATCGGCAACTATGACTACCGGAAAGAAGCAGGACTTCTTCACATTGCCGACCACCATATATCGCCGGGTAAAAAGCAGTGGACATGGGGATGCGGTGACTTCGGCAAGGCATGGGACAGAAACCTTACCGATGAAAACGGCCCGTATATCGAGCTTATGGCAGGTATGTTCACGGACAATCAGCCGGACTTCACATTTATCGCCCCGTACGAGGAAAAGACGTTCACTCAGTATTTTCTTCCGTACAAAAGCGCCGGCGCCGTCAAAAACGCGTCGCTTGACGCGGCAATCAATCTTGAAGTAATGGACGGCAAAGCATTTGTAAGCGTATACTCGCCGGATAAGAAAGATGTAACAATAACTCTTTCCGGAAGAATTGAAAAGTACGTTACGGAAAAGCTGACAATTTCGCCGGAAAATCCATACACAACGGTTATAACTCTTAACGGTGACGAGGAATGCGACCTGACACTTTCAGTATGCGGCGAAGACGGAAACGAAATCTGTTCATACACACCGCAGCCTAAGAAATACGAAAAAACGCCTGAGCCGGCAGAGGAATGTAAAAAGCCGGAGGATATAGTATCACTTGAGGAGCTCTATCTTACGGCGCTGCACCTTGAGCAGTACAGACACGCCACATACAGACCGGAGGACTACTACCTTGAAGGACTTAAACGCGACAGCACCGATATAAGGCTTAACAACGCATACGGCAGATATCTTTATGACCACGGCGAATTTAAAAAGGCGGAGGAGCGCTTTCGCGCGGCAATCAGGAAATCAACATGGAAAAACCCTAACCCGTACGATTGTGAGCCGTACTATAATCTTGGTCTTACACTCCGCAAGCAATCCAGATTTGACGAGGCATTTGACGCGTTCTACAAAGCAATATGGGCGGGTAACATGCAGGATAAGGGATTTTATCAGCTTTCCTGTCTTTCAGCGATGAAGGGCGATTACAAAGCCGCTCTTGAATTTATTGAGCAGTCGCTTTTAAAGGGTATGCACAACATCAAGGCGCGTAATCTCAAAACAACGCTTCTCCGTCTTTGCGGCAGACTTGTCGACGCGAAAACGCTTGCTCTTGAAACAATGGAAATCGACCCTCTTAATTATGGCAGCCGTTATGAGCTTTACCGCATAACCGATGATTTCGCGGCGCTTAACGAGCTTACCGTTATAATGCGTAATGATGTCGACAACTATATTGAGCTTTCGCTTGACTATAACGAATTCGGTCTTTATGACGAGGCGGCAAAGGTGCTTGCGCTTATTTCACAGGCTGACAGACCTATGCTCCATTATTACATGGCATACTACTCAAAGAGTGATGTTGAGCTTGAGGTCGCGGCAAAATGCAACTGCGACTACTGTTTCCCTGTAAGACTTAATGACATACTTGTGCTTGAATACGCGATTGAGCATAACGAAAACGACGCAAAAGCAAGATACCTGCTCGGTAATCTTTTATACGACAAAGGGCAGTGGGAAAAAGCGTTTGAATGCTGGAGGAATGCAAATGAGCTTGACGGCGGCGACCCTATTGTACACAGAAATCTGTCGCTTGTATATTTCAACAAGATGGGCGAGGCGGACAAAGCCGTTACGGAAATGGAAAGAGCATTCCGCCTTTCGCCGGACAGCGCGCGTATACTATATGAGCTTGACCAAATTTATAAGCAGACAAACGTATCCATCAAAAAACGCGTCAAGCTGCTTTCCGACAATTATGAGCTTGTGTCAACGCGCGATGACCTTTATACCGAATATGTCACACTGCTTAACCTCAACGGTATGCCGGACAAGGCATTAAAAGCGATAAGCGCTCACAATTTCCACCCTTGGGAGGGCGGCGAGGGCAAAATAACCGCTCAGTATAAAAAAGCGCTTATTTACCTTGCGCAGGAGAGAATTGCGGACAAGGATTACGACACCGCGAATGAATATCTGACACAGGCGCTCGTCTATCCGGAAAATCTCGGCGAGGGCAAGCTGTTCGGCACGCTCGACAACGATATATACTATCTGCTCGGCGAGGCGAACAAGACGTTAGACTTCATAAAGGCGAAGGAATACTACACGCTTGCAATGCGCGGCACAGACGACCTTTCATCCGCCGTATATTACAACGACCGGCCTCCGGAAATGTTATATTATCAGGCGCTTGCGGCAAAGGCGCTTGGGGACAGTAAAACGGCGGCAGGCAAATTCAACCGTCTTGTATATCACGGACTTGAGCACATGGACGACCATATACAGATTGATTATTTTGCCGTATCGCTGCCGGACTTCCTTATATACGAAAGCGACCTTGACAAGAAAAATACCGTAAGCTGCGCATATTTGACAGCGCTTGGCTATCTTGGACTTGGGGACACTAAAACGGCAAAGGAATATATTGCGAAAGGACTTGAAAATGACGCTTCGCATCAGGGACTAATCGAACTTGCATGGCAGACGGAAAGGAAATAAAAAATGCGCTCAATAGATTTATCGGGAAAATGGAGATATGAAACAGACAATGAAAATATCGGCATAAATGAAAAGTATTACGAAAAAACTCTCTCAAATGAAAACTTTACACTCCCAGGCGACGCGTGTCTTAACAAGGCGGGTACTCCATACACCCCGCCGGCGGAACTATGCTATGAGGCTGTACGCGCGCTCCGTCCGGCATACGAATATATCGGCGCTCTGTGGCTGCAGCGTGACTTTGTTTTGCCTGAGGAATTTGAGGATAAATACATCACTCTGTTTCTTGAACGCGTAAACATTGCCTCCGATTTATGGATTGACGGCGTTAAAATAGGCAGACAGATTATCGAAATAACAACACCTCATATCTATAACCTGACCGGCGTCATAAAAGGCGGCAGACACACACTCACACTTCGCATTGACAACAGCAACCTTTTAAACATCGACGGCATGGCAAGCGGATATTCCGTTGACACACAATCAATCTGGAACGGTATTATCGGTAAAATCGAAATCCGCTGTGAGGAGATTTTCCATATGTCAAACATTCAAATATATAGCGGTGAAAAATCTGTACACGTAAAGCTGACAGCTCATTCAGACTGCCTAAAGCCAAATGACAGGCGCAAAGCGGAATTTGAGCTTACAGCCACATCGCCTGACGGGAGCAAACAGAAAACAAGAAAATACAGTTTTGTTCTGTTCAGCAAAAAGCAGATAATACATATCGACTATCCGATAAGCAAGCCAAACCGCTGGGACGAATTCAACCCTGTTCTCTATTCCATGCAGATTAAAATGATAAATGAAAAAGCCGTCGACGAAAAGAATGTATCATTCGGTATGCGTACTGTGGCTGTCAATGGCAAGGATTTCACTGTAAACGGAAGAAAAATTGCCCTGCGCGGAACGCTTGACTGCGGCATATACCCTCTCACGGGTTATCCACCCACAGACCTTGACACATGGCTTAAAACCTTCCGCACAGTAAAGGAATACGGACTTAATCATGTACGTTTCCATGCGTGGTGTCCGCCGGACGCCGCCTTTACCGCGGCTGATATGGTTGGTATATACGTTCTTGCCGAAATGCCGTTATGGCTTAACGCGGACGTTTGCGCCCTCAGTGTCGGCGACGACCCTATTCATAAAACCTACTACCACAATGAGGCAATGAATATTTCCGAAACATTCGGCAATCATCCGTCCTTTATTATGTTCTCAAACGGAAACGAGCTTTTGGGCGATTTTGAAATGCTTGAAAATATCACAACACAGATAAAAGCCTTTGACCCAAGACGTCTTTACACGCTCACATCAAACTTTGACCGTCCCGTAACTCCGGCTGACGATTACTTTTCAGCATTCGAGGCGGCAGGTCACAGGGTACGGGTACAGGTATTCCATGACGTTGTATCAGAGCATACGCGTTTGTCATATGACGATGCCGTAAGGGACACGGATGTTCCCGTTGTGTCGTTTGAAGTCGGTCAGTACTGCGTATATCCTGACGTGGACAGCGTAAGCGATTACACCGGTAATCTGCTCCCCAAAAACTTTGAATTTATAAAGAATGAAATGGTTAAGCACAACGTATACCATATGCTTGATGATTTTAAAAAGGCATCGGGACAATTCGCCGCGCTTATGTATAAGGAAGACATTGAGGCGTCTTTGAGAACGCGCCATATGGGCGGCTTTGAACTGCTCGGTTTAAGCGACTATACCGGTCAGGGTACTGCCACAATCGGTCTGCTTGACGTATTCTGGAACAGTAAGAATATAATCACATCAGACAAATTCCGCGAGTTCTGTTCAAGTGTTGTTCCGCTTTTGAAGGCGGATAGAATTTTCTTTAACACAGATGAATTCAAAGCGGAATTTGACCTGTACAACTACAGTGAAAATATCGGTATTCTCCCTGTATACAAGCTTGACCTGTTCGACGGAGATACACTGCTTTACGAAATTGAAACAAGAATGAAAAAAGTGTCATTCCCTCTTGACTTTATCACAAAGCCGACAATGGTTAAAGCCGTTTTGTCTGTCGGCGAATACAGAAACTCATGGGATATATTTGTATACACGCATAATGAGACTGAATTTGATGTGCCTGTTCTTGACGGTCTTTGCGATACATTTGGCGAAATTGCGGAAAACGGCGGAAAAGCTGTTGTAATGATGAACAAGGACAATCTTGTTCACCCTATCGAGGGATTATTCAAGCCGGCATTCTGGTCACCGGCACATTTTCCGTCAGAACGCGCCTGCGGACTTATGTGCGACAATACTCACGCTGTATTTAATAAATTTCCGACAACGGCATACGCAAATTTCCAGTGGAAGCATCCGATAGACAATTCGACCGGCGCGGACGTTTCCGCGCTTGACAAAGACTTTACATACATTGTTGAGCCTGTGCCGAATTTTTACAATAATATAAGACGTTCGCCATTGTTTGAGGCAAAGGTCAAAAACGGCAGTTTCCTTTTCTGCGGCTTCGATTTCACCTCTGACAAAACAGCGGTAAAGGCGCTTAAAAGCAGTGTTGCCGAATACGTAAATTCAGATAAATTTTCACCGGTACAATCACTGACGACTGATGATTTGAAAAAGATTTTTAAATAAAACGGGAAAAGCTGACAGACGCAAAATTCTGTCAGCTTTTATTTTTAAATTACCCTTTATCCTATTAATTCCCGTAAATAAATTATACAACAATATTTTTAACAAATCAACAAAATTACATCACAGTAAATAAAATGTAAGCCATTCACATTTTGTTTGTAATCAACACGAAATAATTACGCGGATACTTTCCATAATCCATGCAGATTACAGTAGGAATAGACAGTGACAGGCACATTCTCCGGCACTTCAAATATCGCAATCGGGTCATCGCCCTTTTTCAGTGTAACCCGCTGCTGATGATATTTGCTTTTAATCTCCACCCATGATATATTATGCTCCCCGCTCATCGGATGCAGAACGCGTCCGACGCATACCGTAAGATTATTTCCCTCGCGTTTCACCACCGGCATATGCTTTTCTTCAAGCGTAATTGCTTCGTTGGCTCGCAAAAGCTCCATCGGCTTGCCGCAGCAGCAAAGCTCATCACAGCATTTGGGAGTTATTGCCTCAAGAATCGCGTCGCATTCGTTACATTTATAAAATTTAGGTTCGTAGAGCAACTTCAAAAATTCCTTTCGTTTTTCTTTAGTATTTTCATTTTACGGAAAATTATACTAAAACCATTCCGAAAAGAAGATAAATGCCAGCGCAATAAGCAGCAGCTTGTCGTCACAATCATCTATGAGCAATACGAGCGCTACAACGATAAGTATTATATCGTCCGTTGCAAGACCGCTTAAAATACCGCCAATATCTTTCTTTTCCGCGTTTCTTTCTTCCTTCTTCTTCGGCGGCGGCGCTATATCCTTTTTTTCCTCCCTATATCGCCTTACAGGCTGGGGCATATCCTTATAGCTGTATGTTCTGTACATATCGCCACCTCCAAAAATATTGATTTATTTGCCTAATAATTTAGTCAGTCTGGTGAGTCCGAGCAGCTTAACCGCCGAATCTATTGAATGTTGTCTGCTGACGCGCATATACGGTTTAAGCGACCTGAGCAGATTTGCGCGCGGGTCATTACGGTCATTTGTCATCTGCTCCATGATATTTTTAATCTGCATAATTTGGTCAAGACCATTAGAATTTATATTCTCAAGCGATGTACTGTCATTGCCGTCTCCGCCGGAAAGCGAAGTCATAACGCTTTTTATTTTATCCTCCGCGTTATCGCCGAGCAGGTTTTTAAGTGTATCCATTGTATCCGCCATTTTAAATCACCTCTTATAAATTCTTCATAATACGCGTAAGCTCTGCTGTACTCAATCCCGATAGACGCTTCCTCACCTCGTTTTGGTCAAGCTTTGAAAATTCCCTTATCAGCCGGTCCTTATCCGACGAATTGATATGATTTTTCAGCCGCCGTCCGTCAGCCGAATTCAAAAACTTATTGATTTCCCGCAGCTGATTTTCGTCAAAATCCTTCAAAAGCCTTTCAAGTCTGTTCATACCGCACCTTTCCCTTCTCCTAAAAATAACTTATGTCTTACTTTTCTATTATATTCACCGCGACAAAAAAAGAGCATGTACCTTAATACATACTCTTTAATATCAGTTTATTCCACAACCTTTACGCTTTCAATATCGCCGGATGTCTTGACATATTTTGAATACAAATCAATATTTCTTCCCACTGAAAGCTCTGTGCTGTCCTCAAGAATATAGTTATCGTCTGACTCCTTACCCGCCGCGACAATTGTCACATAGCAGGTATATCTGTCAGGGATTTCGGGATTTTGCACCTCGCCGTTTGCGGTAACCGACTGCTGTGTCGCGTTTTCAACCTTTACATCGGTAATCTCGCCGAGATTTTTTTCTGATTTCTTGTCAGTAATATAACCCATCTTCTTTAAGGCGTCGACTGTATATATGCGCACATTCTCAACACGGAGGACATACTCAAACTGCTCGTTTGACTTTACAGCTGTTGTAATCTTGCTCCCGTATCTTGTGATAATACCGGCTATCACAACCAGAATAAGAACAATGACAAGAATATCTATAATGCTGAATTTTCCTTTAATTTTTCCGTTTTTATCCATTTTACAAGACCTCCTTAATCATTAATCTCAATTACGTAACCCGTTGACGCGTATCCCTTGCCGCGTACAGGAATTTCCGCGCCAACCTTAACGGCTGTGCCGCCCGCTTTAAGCGCAAGGTCTGACGCTGTGACGTCAGCTTCTATATTTACGTACACGTCGCATTTGCCGTCAATAGTCTGATTCGCATATGTGCCGTCGATACTGTTATACGCAAGAGTCTGTGCCGGCTCCGATTTAACATCCTTTACTACTCCGCCGTCCTTTTCCGTAAGGCTTATTGTAACATTATCACCGACAGCGATTGCGTCCGCAAAGGTCGGGTCCTCCTTTTGCAGCATAACAGTAAAGTTTATCTTCCGCGTATCTCCCATGTTCATAATTGACGGCAACAGCTTCTTCGCGCCAAATACCGCCGCCGCTAAAACCGCTATAATTATAACAGCGTCAATCACCGTAAATTTTGCTTTCTTTTTTGACATATTAGCCTCCTCCTTATCTGCCCATTAAATCAAGATATATTTTTTCGGTCTGTTGTGTCATCGCGCGCGCAGTAAAGCTCTTTGCAAAAATCCGCTTTGCTTTTTCCGACATTTCATTATACAATGTTTCATTTTCAAGCAGTTCTTCGATTTTATCCGCAAGCGCCTGCGCGTTCCGCTTTGGAACAACAAATCCGTTTTGTCCGTCCTTTATAACTCCCGGATTGCCGCCGAAATCAGATACAACCGCCGGAACGCCAAGACTCATGCCCTCCAGCAACGCCAGCGATGTAGCCTCCGTTCCGAACGACGCGTTTACCTGTATATCGGTAATGTTCATCAGCTTGTCCGCGTCACTGATAAAGCCGGTGAATATAATTTGCCTCTGACGGTTAAGTTTTTTTACTTTCTCTTTGAGATGCTCCTCATATGAGCCTGTTCCGGCAATATAAAATCTCAGCTTGGGATTTTTTCTCAGCAGCTTGTCGGCAGCATCGATAAAATAATCATGTCCCTTTATATCCTCTAGCCTTGCGACAATCGAAATTGCCTTATATCCCTCCGGCAGATTAAAACGTTCCATCACAATACGTCTTTCGTCCGATGAAATCGGCGCGAGTCCTTCAACACCGTTTAAAACAACGTGTATCTTGCTTTCGCTGACGCCGGTATCCGTAAGATTTTCCTTTGCCGCCTGCGCGACGGCGATGATACTGTCGGCATAGTGATTATTAATCATACCGTTTACAGTCTTGCCGAAGCCCTGTGAAATACGCTTAGACGGAGGAAACACACTGTGACGCGTATAAACCACCTTAGCGCCGGCTTGCTTTGCCGCAATACGCGCCGACATGCTCGCATGGGTATGCACTATGTCCGGTTTCTCACGTTTGAATATCTCTTTAAGATTTTTCACAGCCGCAAAATCAAGCGACTTATCCGCAATATTGTCAGCCTCGATTACTTTTATACCCATCTTGTCGATATGCGGCTTTAAAAGGCTGTTTTTCGGAAGTATCACCTTTACGTCAAATGTGTTATAATCAAAATTCTCAAGCAGTGTCAAAAGACATTTTCCGGCGCCGCCGATATTTGTATCGGAAGATACTTCAATTACTTTTATTTTCATTTCAATTCTCTCCTGTACGGAACGGCAATGTGCCTTAATGCCATACCAAATGCCATTACCATAAAGAACACAGCCATTACCCTGTAATTATAGAAGGTATAGTCAAACATACTCTGCACCAGAAATCCGGCGACTCCGCTTGCAAGCGCAAGCGAGAGCATCGAATCAAGACTTTTCCTGTCACCGTGTCTGTATACAACAGACATTTTCTTTGCAAATACTCCCTGCATAATAACGAACATTCCAAGTCCGCTTATACCTGCCTCAACGAGCAGCTGCAAAAATGTGTTGTGTGAATGCGGCGCTATAATCGCGTTATACGAGAAGAACGGATATACCTGCGCGAATGCCGCCTCACCCATGCCGATACCCCCGGGCCAGTAATGCTTCATCATGCCGAGCGTGCCCATCCAGATATAAAATCTGTATGACGTTGACGTATCCTCCATATTGCCGACACTCATAATTCTGTCAACAATAGTCTGCGGTAGCACGAACGGCAGAATACATATAGCAAGCGGAATAAGTCCCCACAGCTTTCCCTCATAGAACGTGATGAATATAACCACGCTTGCCATAAATCCTATCCAGCAGCCTCTTGACTGCGTAAGCACAAGGCAAAGCGCAAGCGCGAGAAACATAGCGATATAAGCCCACTTCGAAAGCGATTTCCACGCGAATTTGAGCATATAAACCGCCGCGACAGGAATAACAAGCAGCAAATATTCGCCAAGCACGTTCGGATTACCGAGCGTTGAGTATACACGCATAGTCGCGTCCTCAAACATTTCCTCGTCTATCCATGCGTTAGACGTTGTCCAGCCGAATGCGTACTGCATAATACCGTACAGCGCCACAAGCGCGCCTGATATAACGAATACCTTGAACAGACCGTAAAGCTCGTCTCTCGATTTCACCGTATTGATAATCACAAAATAAAAGCCCGCAAACACAAGATACATTGCCCATACCTTCAGACTTTCCATTCTCGCAAACGATGCGAGAGACGATACAAGAAGCACGGCAAGGAACAGCACAATACAAAGTCCGACTCCGTCAAAACGCCATTTGAAATTGTTTTCCTTGACTGACTTTATAACAAGCGAAAAAGCTGTCCACAAGCAAAGCATTGCAAGCGCCATTGTCGGCACAAGCGGCGCGGCGAACACCGCAAGGAACACACCGCTTATCGGCGCATACAGTACAAGCGCCATTCCAAACAGCGCGAACGGAATCGTAGCGCCGTAGAGAATACTAAAGCGCATCAGAGTACCCGTCACAATACCGCATACAAGCGCAAGCGCAAGACGAAGTGCGCCATGCGTGTCCTTTTCGCTGAAAAAGTCAAAATCAAGGTCGTCAAAGCCCGCCATCTTCTTTATGACACCGACAAATCTGCTCGGATTTAAAAATGACATTATGTTATAATTGAATATGCACAGAATGGCGCCGACTCCGCCGAATACAAGAGCAATCTTTGAAAAATGTCTGCCCGCAACGCAATAGCTCAGCGCCGTTGCAAGCATCATTATTCCGAAAAATCTTGTATTCACCGCCATAAAATTCTGCATGTACTTTTTCGCCCATGTACAGATAAAACTCCGCGAGATATTCCTGTCAAGGAATGAACTCATTTTCTTTTTCGCAGCCGTCAGGATTGTAAACGGAAAAAACGCAACCTTTGACGCTTTGCTCGCCGTTGAAGAACCGTCTGTCTTTTCACCCCGAAGCCATGTCATAATCACGCTGTTTTTCCACGAGGCGGAAACAGCAGTGTAAATCTTCATAAGAAGCGCGCATGTGCCGCTGTTTTTAAACGCGTTTCCAAATGATTTGAAAAATGCCGCCAACGAAGATAAAATAAGGCTGTTCATTCACATCACCCTTTCCTTTTTATTATATTTTTGATATCGTCCGCGCCGGTTACAGCGAGCATCAGTACGTATACAATAACGCCTATGACGCCGCATACCGCCGCGACGATTATATTTCCCATAAGTCCTTCAAATCTGCCGTATATGAGTGAATACGCCGCCAATACCGCCGCCGCCATAACAATTGTTGCAATCACAGATTTGAATATTGTTATAAAATCGCTTTTTTTCATCATACCGGGGCTTTTACGTTTCATGCTTATCGCGTTAAGCGCCGCATTGCATATACTTCCGCATGCTGTTGCAACCGCAAGACCGTTTGACTGCATAAAGTTGAACAGGATATACGCAAGCACCACATTCACAAGCATACTTACCACTGAATTAATCATCGGTATTTTTGATTCCTGCATTGAGAAGAACGTCTTTGACAACACCTCGTTTATCGCAAGACCCGCCATTCCCGCCGAATAGCATTTAAGCAGTGTTGATATCGCCGCGATACCCTCGCTTGTCATTTTCCCGTGACCGTATATTATAGCCGCCACAGGCTGCGACAAAATCATAAATCCCGCCATGAGCGGAAGAATTACCATAAACATTGACCTTATCGACATTGAAAACAGTTTTTTTGCATCGTCATCGCGTTTATCCGCAATAGCCTGTGCAAGTTTCGGGAATATCAGATTCGTTACAACAAAGCTGACAACACCCGTCACAATCAGATAAAGTCTGCTCGACTGCTGAATATAAGTAACGGCGCTGTCTATGTTTGACGCGAGTCTTTGATTTACTATTGTATATAACGGCTGTACCCATGTCGCAATAAGCATCGGTCCGGCAAGTTTTATCGCCTGCAGCACGTATTTATCATTAAATCTAAAGTCAGGTCTGAATCTCACTCCGAATTTCTTTATCCACGGAACTTCTATAAAAAATTGCAGGCTCCACGCGACAATCATTGTGACTGCAAGACCGTATATGCCGAACCTCTTTCCAAGCGTCACGTAATAGAGTATAATCGCCGCGTTGGAAACAAGGCTTATAATCGACGGAATATTGTACTCGCCGAACGACTGCAAAAGTCCGACAAACGAAAATGCAAGTCCCGTAAATATTATCATCGGGAACATTATCGCCGTAAGGTCGGCTGTAAGTCTTTGCTTATCCGTGTCGTAATTCGGCGCCATGAACTGCGCAAGCTGCGTACGGAATAATATTCCTATCAGCGATATCAGCACCGTTATGCATACTATCATTGTGACAAACTTATTGACAAAGCCCATTGCCTCGTCCTTGCCCTTGTCCGCCATTATGTTATTAAATACCGGAATGAACGTTGCTGATATAACACCGCCGATTACAACGTCAAACAAAGTTGTCGGAATGGTTGACGCAGTATTGAACGCGTCTGACTCAATACCCGCGCCGAAAAATGCCGTAAGCAGCGAATCGCGCGCAAGTCCCAGCGCCTTTGAAAGAAGTGTCGCTCCAACCATGAAAACAGCTGTCAGAAGAATTTTCTGACCCGCGCTTTTTGTCCTCAAATCTCAACACTCCCCTTTTCGTATAATTCAATGGCATACTTGCCGTTAAGCTGCGCCTTTTCGTTGAGCTGATTATAATTCTTCTCAAGGTCGCTCTTAATTTCGTCATAATTCGCCACACATTCATCGATTATACCTGTCAGACTGTCAGCGCTGATATTCTCAACGTCCATATAACGCGTCTGATGCGTGTATTCCATAAAGCTGCTTATCTTAGGGTCGTACACAAGTCCGATAAGCGGAACGGCATTTATAACCGCGTATATAAGCGTGTGCAGCCGCATACCGATACACAAGTCAAAACAGCGCATGACAGACATTGTTTCACTCACACTGTATCGTTTTTCAAGGATTGACGCATCGTGCCTCATCTTTTTCTTTATGCTCTGCGAAATCGCCATATCACGGCTTGTCTGCATAGGAAGAAACACTGTGTAATATCCGTACTTTTCATACGCGTAGTCAGCCGCCTTTGCAACTGTGTCCTCAAAATCATCGCCTATAGTCTGCCATCGTCTTACAGATATACCGAGTATCTTGCCGCTGTCAGGCACGCCGGCGTCTTTAAGAATTTCTCTGCCCCTTGTCTCGTCCGCCGCTTTAAGCTCAAGCGCCGGATCGGCAGTAACCTTCACGTTCGGATTTTTCACGCCGATATCACGCAAGGTCTGATATGAACGCTCGTCTCGCAAAGTTATAAGGTCAACCTTGTCAAGAATTTTACGTGTTTTTTTCATATTCTTTTTCTTTTCAAGCGGTCCGATACCGTTTGAATAAAGCATTACTTTCAGATTATTTTTCAGCGCGAGCGATATAATCATCAGATAATACCACAGCGACTTTGTACTCGTCCTGTCCTGAATAAGCGTACCGCCGCCGGAAATAAGCATATCGGCATTTTTAATATGCTTTATTATCTTCAGCATATTAAGACGGTTTATCGCATTAACCCTGTAAACATTAACCGTTTCTCTCGGATTCGCGCTGAGAACCGTAATGTTCGGACTTTCCTTATACGTCTTTAAATCTTGTATAATAGCCTTTAAAAGCGCGTCATCACCGCTGTTTCTGAATCCGTAATAACCGGAAATAAGTATTTCCTTATTCTTCTGCAATGCCCAGTCGTATACCTTTATGCTGTCATCCGCCATACGGCTTACCGAGTATTCCTTTTTAATAAGCTCTCTGCCGTAGCTGCCAAGCTTGTCCTTTTCAGTATCATCCAAGGCAAAGAATTTCAGTATATCATTCTTTACCAGTTCGCCCGATGACATTTCACAGCCGCGGCAGCAGAAATTTGTGTCAATAGCGACAGACAGCTTGTTCTCATCAAACAAGCCGATGTAGCCCTCATTACCGGCAATGATAACAGGCTTTTTTGCCGCCATTGCCTCAAGCGCCGCGCGGCTTACGCCAACAAACAGTCTGCACGGCGCAATCAATTTGTTTATATCGGTTCTCGCGCCGGTCAGCACGACAACCTCACGTCCCGCCTCATCATTGACCTTCCGAGCAATAGCTTTGACGTTTTCAAAATCGTCACCGCTGCCGACAACGATTACCTTCAGCTTGTCTATAGCCTTGTCAAGCTGCGGAACAACCCCGATAAGCTGTTTCGCGACAAGACTTCGTGATTCGTCCATACGGCTTACATATGTTATAACAGTTTCATCGTCCTTTATGCCGAATTCCTGTTTTATATCATCATATTCGGTATCCGGCGAAAACTTATCAGTATCAATACCGTTTATTGTGACATTTATATCGCCTGACGGAACATGATAGTTATCCATAAGATACGTCTTGATATCCTCAGATACCGCGACAACCTTTTCGCCCCAATCCGTTATATATTTAAGACCGTAGCTTGTGTTGAACACCCAGTGTGCCGTTGTGACAAACGGAAATTTCATTTTCTTGTGCAGCTTACCTAAGATAAATGACGGTATTCTCGCATGAGAATGAACAATGTCAATCTTTTCGTCAATGATTATCTTCTTCAGAAGCCGTGTTGCCTTTATCATATTAAGCGGATTTTTGTTTTGCAGGGGAACAACATAGTGCTTTATCCCCTCGTCCTCAAGCTCTTTTACATATACGCCGCCGTTTGACGTGACAATTACATTAAAGCCCTTGCGTTTAAGCTCCTTTGCAAGCTCAACCACGTGAGTTTCCGCGCCGCCTATATTCAACTGCATAAGTGATAAAAGGATATTTTTCCCTTTTTCCAACGCAATCACCTGCTCTTTCATACATACTACTTTCATTATACCTAAAAACTACCAAAATAGCAAGCGTTTTCAGTAATTTTAGCATATAAAAAGCGGCTTTTAAAAATGCCGCTTTAAATCATTATTTAATAACAACTCTGTGGAATGTTTTCTTACCCTTTTTGATAATCATACCCTCATCTGTTACCATGTCCGCCGTAACAGCGCCGTTAACGTCTGTATACTTTTTGTCATTTATGGAAAGTCCGTTCTGCTGAACAAGACGTCTCGCCTCGCCCTTTGACGAAAGAAGTCCTGTCTTAACAAGCATGTCAAGCACGCCCATTCCGATGACATCGGGAATTACGCTTGTCGGCATATCTTCGCTCACGCCGCCCTTCGCGAATACCTCCTCCGCTGTTTTTTTCGCTTTTTCAGCCTCGTCCTCGCCGTGCACGAGCTTTGTAACCTCGTACGCGAGAATCTTCTTTGCCTTGTTAAGCTCCTGTCCTTCCCATTTCTCCATTTCGCGTATTTCCTCCATAGGAACG
>CAZWLT010000012.1:0-21351 GCA_964634915.1 uncultured Clostridium sp.
AACAGACGGCGCTGCCGTCTGTTTTCATATTTCCGGCGCAAGGTAATTTTTCTCTCCCAGCGCTTTTTCGATAAGGTCAAGTGTTTCCTCGCTGTCCGCTTTTACTGTGTGATAGTGATAACCTGATGTTATATTCATAAGCGCGGTTGATTTCCCGCTTACAAGACCTTGTATACACTGCTGCACATTACGTCTTGACGCAATATTCAGCTTTGCCTCAATCTTGCCGTAAACCCTGTGCCATACAAACACATCCACAACTGTCCCGCCGATATCAACAATAGTATTGAGTTCATCCTCCGTCTGGTCATTGGTGTGGCGTACCTTAAACACTCTCATACATGCAGTGGAATCACTTACCGTATATCCTTTATTTGTTGACAGAATATCGTATCCCGCCGCTTTTAAAAGCGCGATATCCTGCACTATTACCTGACGTGAAACGTCTAACTTTTTCGACAGCATACTGCCCGAAACAGCCTCCTCGCTGTCATTTATAAGTCTTAATATTTCCTCGCGTCTTTCGATTGCGTTCATGTAATCAACCTCTCTTAAATCGCATGAAGATTTTTCAGTGACAAGTCCATAATCGGCGCGGAGTGCGTCAGCGCTCCGCTTGAAATATAATCAACACCTATATCAACAAGGTCTGCGATATTTTCCTTCGTCACGTTTCCGCTGCATTCTGTTTCCGCCCTTCCTGCCACAATTTTAACAGCCTCTTTCATATCCTCTTTGCTCATATTATCAAGCATGATTATATCCGCGCCGGCATCAAGCGCCTCCTTCAGCATATCAAGATTTTCAACTTCAATTTCAATCTTTCTTACAAACGGCGCATATTCCTTCGCCATTTTAACAGCCTCTTTAACTCCGCCTGCCGCGCCGATGTGGTTATCCTTTAAAAGAATACCGTCGCTTAAATTATAGCGATGGTTACAGCCGCCGCCCACCTTTACGGCATACTTTTCAAATACACGCATATTTGGCGTCGTTTTTCTTGTGTCAAGAAGCTTTATCCCGCTGTCCTTTAAAAGCTCTGCTATTGAATGTGTATATGCGGCGATACCGCTCATACGCTGAAGATAATTAAGCGCCGTTCTTTCACCTGAAAGAAGAACACGTATATCACCTCTTACTATGCCGAGTTTTTCACCGTTCTTTACAGCATCGCCGTCCTTTGCATTGAGAATAACCTCTGTTTCACTGTCAAGCAGTTCAAAAACCCTCTTGAAAACATCAAGTCCGGCAATAATTCCGTCCTGCTTGCAGATAAGGTCAACCTCACCCTTCCGATATTCGCGCATTACTGAATTTGTTGTAATATCCTCGCTTGTTATATCCTCTCTCAGCGCGCTTAAAATCAATTCATCGGCATTCAGCGCCATTGTAATATTATTCATGCTTTTTCTTCTCCTTTTCTATCTCGTTAAGAACTGCCTTCTTATACTTATCAGCACAGTTTCTGTATCGCTTTTTATCTATCGTAACTTCTTTATTATAATTTGCTTTTGAATATGTATCACTCATCTGCTTTGCGGCTCGCTTTGCAAAAACAAGACTTTCAAGAAGAGAATTACTTGCAAGACGGTTTTTGCCGTGTACACCGTTGCATGCTGTTTCACCGACAGCATAAAGCCTGTCCATTGATGTCTTGCTGTACTTGTCAACGTCAACACCGCCCATGAAATAATGCTGTGACGGCACTACGGGTATACATTCCTTTGTCACGTCATAGCCCTCTTCAAGGCAGTGCTTATAAATATTGGGGAAATGCGTCTTTATCATCTCTGTAGGTATCGGCTTCATTGACAGCCACACATACGGTTTTTTATCCTTTTTCATTTCCTTGTATATCGCCTGCGCGACCACGTCGCGAGGCAAAAGCTCGTCCACAAATCTCTGCATATGCGAATTGAACAGCACAGCGCCCTCGCCTCTTACTGACTCCGAAATAAGGAAACGTCTGCCTTTTTTTGTCGAGTACAAAGTTGTGGGGTGAATTTGTATATAGTCAATATTCCGCAATTTGATATCATGATTGAGCGCTATCGCAAGCGAATCGCCCGTAAGATGTCTGTAATTGGTCGAGTGCTTGTAAAGTCCGCCTATACCGCCTGTCGCAAGCACGGTGTAATCCGCGGTTATACTTACATATTTCCCGTCGGCATCATGTCCTATGATACCAAAACATTCATTATTTTCCTCTATAATATCCGCCATTGTAAAATGCTCGATAAGCGTTACATTATCAAGCTTTCTTACCTTATCAAGCAGATGTGTTGTTATTTCCTTGCCCGTTATATCCTCATGGAACAGGATTCTCGGCGTTGAATGCGCTCCCTCTTTTGTGTAGACAAATTCACCGTCTTTTTTCTCGAAACGCACACCGTAGCCGACAAGGTCATGTATAACATCCTGCGACGAACGTATCATTATATCCACAGACTGCTTATTGTTTTCGTAATGTCCGGCACGCATTGTATCGTCAAAATAGCTGTCATAATCGTCCTCATTTTTCAGAACGCATATTCCGCCCTGCGCAAGAAATGAGTCGCTCCTGTCAGCATCGTCCTTTGTTACCATTACAATTTTTTTATCACGCGGGATATTCAGTGCGCAGTATAGTCCGCTGACACCGCATCCAACAATGATGATATCTGTTTTCATGTCAATCTCCTTAATTACTTCGCGAGTTCAAGCATTCTGTCAAGCGGCGCAAGCGCGCCGTTTCTCACTTCGTCGCTTACCTGTACTTCATTTTTACCTGTTTTGAGTACATGACAGACCTTTTCAACCGTATTGAGTTTCATGTTAGGGCAGAAATGCTTTGTACCGGCAAAATAAAACTTCTTGTCGGGATTTTGTTCTCTCAGCTTATAGCCCACTCCGCTTTCGGTACAGATTATAAATTCCTCATTATCGCTTGCTGTTGCGAAGTCAATAATTCCTGATGTGCTTCCTATGTAATCCGCTTCGTCAAGCACTTCCTGTTTACATTCGGGATGCGCAAGAACAAGCGCCTTAGGATACTTTGCCTTAATCGCCTTCACATTATCAGCCGTTACTGATACATGCACGTGACAAAAGCCATTATTCAGAATAATATTCTTTTCCGGCGCCTGTGACGCAACGTGTCTTGCGAGGTTTTCATCCGGAATAAAGAATATATTTTTATTGGGAAGCGCTTTTACAATCTTTACAGCGTTTGATGATGTTACGCACACGTCACTATGACATTTCAGCTCGGCGGTAGAATTGATATAGCATACAACCGCAAGATCATCATACTTCTCACGCATTTCCTTGATTTTTTCTACATCAGCCATATGCGCCATAGGACAATCGGCTGACATATCCGGCATAAGCACAGTCTTATCGGGATTAAGAATTTTTGCGCTCTCACCCATAAATGCAACTCCGCAGAATACAATTGTATCCGCCTCGACATCACGCGCGACCTTTGCAAGATAGTATGAATCTCCTATGTAATCCGCGATTTCCTGCACCTCGTCATTAACATAGTAATGCGCAAGAATAACAGCATTCTTTTCTTTTTTCATCCGTTCTATTTCTTTTGTGATTTCACTCATTTGGCATTATCCCTCTCTTACGTATTTTCTTTAGTATACCACTTGTCAAGTCACCTGTCAAGACAGGTGTAAATACAATCATAACGCTTCATGTTTTTTTGGCGCGCAAAAAGGCCGCGGCAACCTGATTCTGAAAAATCATTTTACCGCAGCCCCTTTGGAGCTATTCCATGCAACAGCCTTATATTGGTTTACTTCATAAGGAATTCATTAACGGCATCAGCCGCCTGTCTGCCCTCACGGATTGCCCATACAACAAGGCTCTGTCCTCTGCGGCAGTCGCCGGCGGCAAATACACCGCGCAGACTTGTTTTGTGGTCGCTTTCCGACGCAAGGATATTGCTTCTTGCGTCTGTATCAAGTGTAAGCTGTGACACAAGCCCCTGTTCCGGACCTAAAAATCCCATTGCTATAAGCACAAGTTCGCAATCCCTGACCTGCTCAGTACCCTTAACCGGAACAGGCGCGCCTGTTGACCAGTCAACCTGTACAGTATGAACGGCTTTTACATGTCCCATTTCGTCACCCTCGATTTTTGTCACAGTTGTCAGATACTCTCTGGGGTCTTTTCCGTAAAGCTCGATAGCCTCCTCCTGACCATAGTCTGTTTTCTTGACTCTCGGCCACTCCGGCCATGGATTATCCGGCATTCTTTCTTCTGAAAGCTCGCCCATAATTTCAATTTGCGCAACGCTCCTGCAGCCATGTCTTATTGACGTGCCGACACAGTCCGTACCTGTGTCACCGCCGCCTACAACGATAACATTCTTACCCTCGGCGCTTACATACATTCTGTCCTCAAGATTTGAATCAAGCAGACTCTTTGTATTCGCTTTAAGAAAATCAACGGCGTAATGTACTCCCTTTAAATCCGCGCCTTCAACTGTAAGCGGACGCGGCTCGGTTGAACCGCAGCACAGTACAACCGCGTCAAATTCATTTACAAGTTTTACAGCCGGATAATTCTTACCTATTTCCGTATTCAGCTTAAACGTTATACCCTCTTTTCTCATAAGGTCAATTCTTCGCTGTACAATCTTTTTGTCAAGTTTCATGTTCGGAATACCATACATCAGAAGTCCGCCGGCTCTGTCGCTTCTCTCAAACACCGTTACTCTATGTCCCATCTGATTAAGCTGGTCCGCGCACGCGAGTCCCGAAGGTCCGCTGCCGACAACGGCAACACGTTTTTCTGTTGATTTCTCCGGCAATCGCGGCTTTACCTTGCCTTGCTCGAACATTGTATCAATAATATGACACTCGATATTTTTTATAGTTACAGCCGGATCGTGCATGCCAAGCGTGCAAGATCCCTCGCACAGCGCCGGGCAAACTCTTCCTGTGAATTCAGGAAAATTACTTGTCAGTGACAAGCGTCTGTATGCCTCGTCCATGTCGCCTCTGTACACCAAGTCATTCCATTCCGGAATAAGATTATTCAGCGGGCAGCCGATTGACGTTCTTCCAATCTGCTTGCCTGTATGACAGAAAGGAACACCGCAATCCATACATCTCGCGCCTTGCAGCTGCAACGCGGCAAGGTCAAAATGTGTATGAAATTCGTCCCAATCCTTCATTCTTTCCTTCGGAGGTCTGTCCTCGGGAAGCTGTCTTTGATATTCTAAAAATCCTGTTGGTTTTCCCATGATTTTCAATCCTTTCCGTAAGACCGGAGAAAATTTTGCGGATTTGCCGCTTCGCAGCCGGGGAACCGTATGCTTATACTGCCCTCGGCAAAAGACGGTAAGGCGCGAAAATTTAATCAGTCCTATCACGCTATTTCTACTTTTTTGCCGGTTACATTCTCAAATGCCGCAAGCATTGCGTCATCTCTGTCCGTGCCCTTTTCTATTTCTTCCTCAAGAACTGTCATAACCTTCTTATAGTCCTCAGGAATTACCTTGACAAAATTCTTTAATTCGCTGTCCCAATTGTCAAGTATTGCCTGCGCAGCATCACTGCCTGTATTATAAAGATGCTTTTCGAGCATTTCTCTGAGCTTGACCGCGTCTTTATCCGAAAGCTTTTCAAGCGATACAAGCTCCTTGTTGCAGTTCTTCTCAAGCTGATTATTCTTGTTATAAACATAGGCAACACCGCCGGACATACCGGCAGCAAAGTTTCTGCCTGTCGCGCCGATGACAGCGACACAGCCGCCTGTCATATATTCGCAGCCATGGTCGCCGATACCCTCGACAACCGCCGTCATACCCGAGTTTCTTACGCAGAAACGCTCGCCGGCAATGCCGCGGATATAAGCCTCACCCTTGATTGCGCCATAAAACGCAACGTTGCCGATGATTACATTTTCGCTCGGATTAAACTTTGACTTTGCCGACGGTACAACGATAATCTTACCGCCCGACAAGCCCTTGCCGATATAGTCATTACTGTCACCCTCAAGTTTCATTGTGACACCCGGAGCAAGAAACGCGCCAAAGCTCTGACCGGCGCTTCCGACAAAATTAAGCTTTATGCTGTCCTCCGAAAGTCCCTCTTCACCATGCGCTCTCGCAATTTCCGAAGAAAGGATTGTTCCTGTTACACGATTTATATTTGTTATTTCAAGTTTTGCTTCAATCTTCTTTCCATCTTTTATAGCCGGTTCACACAGCTTTAAAAGCGTGTTCATATCAAGAGTCTTATAAAGCTCATGGTCCTGCGTTTCATTATGATATCTTTCGTAATCGTTCGAGCAGATTTTCGGCTGATAAAGAAGCGATGAAAAATCGACTTCCTTGGCTTTCCAGTTATCTTCAATTGTCTTTTGACTAAGTCTTTCAACATGACCAATCATTTCGTCAACCGTCTTGACGCCGATTTTTGCCATCCATTCCCTTAAATCCTGCGCGATAAACCTCATAAAGTTCTCAACAAATTCCGGTCTGCCGCAAAAACGTTTTCTCAGTTTAGGATTCTGTGTCGCAACGCCGACAGGACAAGTATCAAGATTACATACTCTCATCATTACACAACCGATTGCGATAAGCGGACCTGTTGCAAATCCGAATTCTTCCGCTCCGAGAAGCGCCGCAACCGCAACATCGCGTCCTGTAAGCAGCTTACCGTCTGTTTCAATCACAACTCTGTTTCTCAGATTATTCATAAGAAGCGCCTGATGTGTTTCGGCAACACCCAGTTCCCACGGAAGTCCGGCATGACGAACACTTGTTCTCGGCGCGGCTCCTGTACCGCCGTCATAACCCGATACAAGAATAACGTCCGCGCGTCCCTTTGCGACACCGACTGCTATTGTGCCGACACCGGCCTCAGAAACAAGCTTTACCGTAATTCTTGCGTCACGGTTTGCGTTTTTCAAATCGTGAATAAGCTGCGCAAGGTCTTCGATTGAGTATATATCATGATGCGGCGGCGGTGAAATAAGTCCGACGCCCGGTGTTGAATGTCTGGTCTTCGCAATCCACGGATATACCTTCGCGCCCGGAAGATGTCCTCCCTCTCCGGGCTTTGCTCCCTGCGCCATTTTAATCTGTATTTCCTTCGCGTTGTTCAGGTAGTGGATATGCACGCCGAAACGTCCTGACGCAACCTGCTTTATCGCGGAGCATCTTGAATCGCCGTTTTCATCAGGCGTAAATCTTTCAATGTCCTCTCCGCCCTCACCGCTGTTTGACTTTCCGCCAAGACGGTTCATGGCAATCGCAAGACATTCATGCGCCTCCTGTGAAATTGAACCGTATGACATAGCGCCTGTCTTGAAACGTTTTACAATACTTTCAACGCTCTCAACCTTGTCGATTGCGATTGGCTTATCTATTGTCTTTATATCAAGCATACCGCGTATTGTACACTGGTGCCGCTGATGCTCATCCATTTCCTTCGCATATTCCTTGTATAGCTTATAATTGCCTGTACGGCATGCCATTTGCAGCTTATATATTGATTCAGGGTTGAACATATGATATTCGCCCTTTGCTCTCCATTTATATTCGCCGCCTGTCTTGAGCGCCTTCTTACCGTTCACCTTATCAAAGGCTTCACTATGACGCATTAATACTTCTTTCTGGATATGCTCAAGTCCCATACCGCCGATACGCGTTGTTGTACCTGTGAAATACTTATCTACAACACTCTGCTTGATACCAAGCGCCTCAAAAATCTGCGCGCCCTGATATGACTGGATTGTTGAAATACCCATTTTTGACATAACCTTGACAATACCCTTTGTACATGCCTTGTTAAAATTCTTTACGCCATCTTCATATGCGCAGTCAAGCAGTTTTTCGCTGATAAGCTCATCAATAGCCTCATATGCCATATATGGGTTAATTCCGTTTACGCCGTAACCGATAAGACACGCAAAATGATGCACTTCTCTCGGCTCGCCTGATTCAAGAACGATAGAAACCTGCATTCTTGTACCTTTCCTGATAAGGTGATGATGCAGTCCCGACGCGACAAGCAGCGCTGGAATCGGCGCTTTATCCTTGCTTATGCCCTTGTCTGAAAGAATAATAATATTATAGCCGTTTTCAATCGCAATATCAGCAGCCTCAAAAATTGTTTCCATTGCCATTTCCATATCATTTTCCTGGTTCTTATTGAAAAGCGACGGAATTGTGATTGATTTAAAACCCTCAAGATTTATATTGCGAAGTTTTGCAAGTTCTTCATTTGTCAGTATAGGGCTTGACGCTCTTACCTTACGGCAGTTCAGCTCTGATGAAGTAAGCAAATTCTGCTCACAGCCGAACAGCGTGTATGTGGATGTGACAATCTGCTCACGGATTGCGTCTATCGGCGGATTTGTTACCTGTGCGAAAAGCTGTTTGAAATAATTATACAAAAGCTGCGGCTTTTCAGACAGTACCGCAAGAGGAATATCCGTACCCATCGCGCCGATAGGGTCATCAGCTTTTTCAACTATTGATTTGATTGTTGTGTTGACTTCCTCCCATGTGTAGCCAAACGCTTTCTGACGTGTCAAAAGCGGAAGTGTATCCTCACTGTTTTCACGGTTTACAAACATATTCTCAAGCGCGATGAACTGCTTTAGCATAAGATGCTCATTAACGTTACCGTTCGCCTGCGACTTCAGATTATGAACAAGGTCATGCCATGTGTCGCCCTTTTTGCCTGTGTCAGCTTTAAGGTCGTCAAGCTCTACGAGTGTTTTTTTCACCCATTCGCCATACGGCTTATGCTGCGCCTCATACTTCTTGATTTCCGCGTCTGAAATAATTTTACCCTCTTGCGTGTCTATAAGCAGCATCTTACCGGGATGCAGACGCTCTTTCTTTATAATTTTTGACTCGTCAACATCTGTCACGCCGACTTCCGACGAAAGAATAATTGTATCGTCTGATGTCAGATAATAACGCGCCGGTCTTAAACCGTTTCTGTCAAGTGTCGCGCCAACATAACGTCCGTCGGTAAACGCGACTGCCGCCGGTCCGTCCCATGGCTCTGTGATACATGAATGATATTCATAGAACGACTTCATTTCGGGGTCCATATCATCATTATTCTCCCAAGGCTCAGGAATTGTCATCATAACCGCTCTCGGGAGCGAAAATCCTGACAGGTGCAGGAACTGCAAGTAGTTATCAAGCATTGCGGAGTCTGAACCATCCTCGTTTATGACAGGAAGAATTTTATCCATCTGCCCCTCAAATTCCGGTGTCGCAAACATTCTCTCTCTTGCCTTTACCCAGTTTACATTACCGCGGATTGTATTAATTTCACCGTTATGTATAATATATCTGTTCGGATGCGCTCTCTCCCAAGACGGGAATGTATTTGTTGAGAAACGCGAATGTACAAGCGCGATTGCCGTTTCCATATCCACATCTTTAAGGTCAAGATAAAACTCATTAACCTGGTCAGGTGTAAGCATACCCTTGTATACAACGGTTCTTGAAGAAAGCGACGCAAAATAAAAATAATTATCAATACCGCTCTTTCGAATTTCCTTTTCCGCTATTTTACCGATTATATAAAGCTTTCTTTCAAAGGATGCCTCGTCAAGGCTTTCTTCTCCCTTGCCGATGAATACCTGAACAATATGCGGCATTGCCTCGCGCGCGCTGTTTCCGATACATACATCATATACAGGCACTTCACGAATACCAAGAATCCGCTGACCTTCACAGTCTATAATAGCGGTAAGCTTTGCAAGGCTTTCTTCCCTCGTATCCTTATCAGGTGATAAAAACAGCATACCGACACCGTAATCACCCTTTTTAGGAAGTTTTATACCCTCATTCTTACATACCTTTTTCATAAACGTGTGCGGCATCTGAATAAGAATACCGGCGCCGTCACCGGTATCTACATCGCTTCCCACACCGCCGCGATGCGCAAGATTTTTTAAAATCTGAATTGCCTGATTAATTATAGCATGCGATGTTTTACCCTTGATATTCGCTATACAGCCGATACCGCAGGCGTCATGCTCAAACTGCGGGTCATAAAGACCTTGTTTCTCAGGTAGTCCGTTATACTCCATTTCGTTTCATCCTTTCATTGCCTGTATTAAAAAAAGGTGTATTGAACATACACATATCACATTATATGATATGCGCATATTCAAAACGCCTTTGTTTTGCTTATTTATATTGTATTATATATCAAATTATTTGTCAATTACAATATCTTCTTTATCTTTGCCATTGCCTTGACTGTATTTTCCTTCGTTTGGAAAGCCGTAAGTCTTACATATCCCTCACCGCTCGGTCCAAAGCCCGAACCCGGTGTTGTCACAACTCCCGCCTCGTCAAGCACCTTGTCGAAAAATTCCCATGACTTCATATTGTCAGGCGTCTTTGCCCATATATACGGCGCGTTTTCGCCGCCGTAAACTGTAAGACCCGCTTCCGTAAGCGATTCACGGATAATTTTTGCGTTTTCAAGATAATATGCAATATCCGCCTTTGTCTGTTTCTGTCCTTCTTCACTGTAAACAGCCTCCGCCGCCTTCTGGATAATATAAGGAACACCGTTGAACTTTGTACACTGACGTCTGTTCCAAAGACCGTTAAGCTCAATGCCGTCCGCCTTTAATTCGTGAGGTACCGCTGTATACGCGCATCTTGTGCCTGTAAAGCCGGCAGTCTTTGAAAAACTGCGAAATTCAACAGCAACCTCCTTTGCGCCCTCAATTTCATAAATACTATGCGGCACATCGGGATTTGTTATAAATGCCTCATAAGCGCTGTCATACAGAATAACCGCGTCATTCTCCTTCGCGTATTTAACCCAAGGCTTAAGCTGCTCGCGCGTTGCGGCAACGCCCGTCGGATTATTAGGGAAACAAAGATAAATCATGTCAACCTTTTCTGTCGGTATCTGCGGCATAAAGCCGTTTTCTTCCGTACATGGCATATAATAAAGATTTGTCCAGCGCCCGTCGACAAATTCACCGGCTCTGCCCGCCATTGCGTTAGTGTCAACATATACCGGATATACGGGGTCGCACACAGCAACTTTATTACATGTTGAGAATATATCGCCAATATTGCCGCAGTCCGACTTTGCGCCGTCCGAAATAAAGATTTCATCAGCTTTTATGTCAATACCTCTTGCCTTGTAATCCTTTTCAACAATTTTGTTCCTTAAAAAGTCATATCCCTGTTCTGGACCGTATCCTCTGAATCCCTCTGCTGTACCCATTTCATCAACTGCCTTGTGCATTGCGTCAATAACAGCGGGCGCAAGAGGCTTTGTAACATCTCCGATACTCATTTTGATAAGCTCTCTGTCCGGATGAGCGGCAGAAAATTCATTTGCCTTTCTTGCAACCGTTGAAAACAGATACGCGCCCGGTAATTTTAAAAAGTTGTCATTAATCTTTGCCATTCCAAATTTCTTCCTTTCTGTTATAAAGATAAATTATAATGTTATTGTGCCGTCAAAGACAAACTTTGCGGGACCTGTCATATATATATTGTTTTCTTCCTTGTCCCAGCGGATATGCAATGTGCCGCCGACAAGAATCAAATCCGCTTCATCATCAACAAGATTTGAAAGATTTGCCGCGACCATTGTTGCGCAAGCTCCTGTTCCGCATGCAAGTGTTTCACCCGCGCCGCGTTCCCACACGCGCATTTTGATTGTATGCCTGTCAACAATCTGCGCAAACTCTGTATTAATTCTTCTCGGAAACAGCTTATGATTTTCAAACTTTGGCCCGATTTTTTCAATTTCAAAACTATCTGTATCGTCAATATATGTAACCGCATGAGGATTACCCATTGAAACACCTGTCACAAGATATTCCTTTCCGTCAATCTCAACAGGCTGCTGAATAAATCTGTCAAGCTCTGAATCAATCGGAATGTTCTTCGGAACAAGCTCCGGCTGACCCATATTCACACATACGGTTTCAACTTCACCATTCTCATCAAGATTCAGTTTTAAAATCTTAATTCCGGCAAGAGTTTCAAGCGTTACTGTTGTCTTATCCGTAAGTCCCCTGTCATGCACGTACTTACCGACACATCGTGTCGCGTTTCCGCACATTTCAGCCTGAGTGCCGTCGCTGTTATACATATCCATACGAAAATCCGCCTTATCCGACGGACAAATCAAAACCAATCCGTCCGAGCCGATACCAAAATGTCTGTCGCTTACAGCCTTAGCGGTCGCATTGATATCCTCTACCTTTTCTTCAAAGCAGTTCACATATATATAATCATTACCCGCGCCGTGCATTTTGGTAAACTTAAAAGTCTGCATATTTTTCATCTCCATAAGATTTTCTATGACCGGATAAATTGCCGGTCCGCCGGTTCTTATTTATATTTCAAGGATAGACCTTGCCGTATCTATAAACTTTGCTCCCGTATCCATGCTTCGTTTCTGAATGAAGCGGTGAGCCTGTTCTTCTGTCATCATATGATGCTCCATAAGGTATGCTTTAGCGTTCTCTATTATCCTCTTTTCCTCCGGTGAACGCTTTATTCTGTGCTTATGTCTTTCAATAATTCCGATAAAGGTTTCTATCGAATTTATCAGAACCTGCCTGTTTATCGGAAGCGTTACAACGAATATATCCTGATTATATATTTCGCCTTGCCTGTCTGCCCTGACAAGACTCATGAGTTTCTGCCCGTCCCGCAAATCATCACAGACATCATCCGCCACTCCATCCGGCAGCTTATAACCCATGATTATAAGCACGTTGTCCATATCCGCAATGGAGCGCAGTAATTCCGCCTTTGAGTGACATATCATAACAACCTCATAGCCGCTGCCGTCAAGCATTATTCTTATTTTATCGGCCGTTTCATTCTTTGAAAAGGCCAGCACTACTCGTTCCACTGCCATAAACCTCCTGTTGAGAATTTGATTAATATTCTATAAGATACTTCTCAATTTCCCACTGGTTAATTGTACAGCGATATTCTCCGTATTCCTTCTCCTTGGCATCAAAATAATTTGCCGCAAAACTTTCTCCAAGAAGCTCCTTTACAAAGTCCGACTTCCTTGCAATACGTATCGCCTCATTAAGACTTATCGGAAGACTTCTTATTCCAAGCGACTCCCTTTCCTTTGCCGATAGCTTATAAATATTAACGTCTATGCTCGGCGGCAGAGGTATGTTATTCTTTATACCCTCCAAGCCTGCCTTCAGGCAGGCTGCCAAAGCAAGATACGGATTTGCCGTCGGGTCAGGAGAACGGAGCTCAATCCTCGCGTCATGACCGTTTCGAAGCGACGGTACTCTCACAAGAAGACTTCTGTTACTCTCCGACCATGAAATATAACACGGCGCCTCATATCCCGGAGTAAAGCGCTTATATGAGTTTACTGTCGGATTTGTAAGACACGCCATATCCGGCGTGTACCTGAGCAGTCCCGCTGTAAATTTCTTTGCCGTATCGGAAAGCCTGCCGCTGCCGTTTTCATTATAGAAAACATTCTTTCCGTCTTTAATCAGCGACATTGTAAGATGCAATCCGCTTCCGCTCTCGCCAGCCATGGGCTTCGGCATAAATGTCGCGTGAAGTCCGTTTCTTTTTGCGATTGTTTTTACAACCGTTTTGAAAGTTACTATTCTGTCTGCTGTTTTTAGCGCGTCGTCATAGCGGAATGTTATCTCATGCTGTCCCGGCGCGACCTCGTGATGTGATGCCTCAATCGTATATCCCATTTCTTCAAGCGTCAGGCATATTTCGCGTCTGCAATTTTCGCCGTTATCAAGCGGCGCAAGGTCAAAGTAGCTCGCATTATCATGCGGTATGGTTGTCGGATTTCCCCTCTCATCCGTATTGAACAGGAAAAACTCACACTCCGGACCGACCTTAAAGGTATATCCCATTTCCTCCGCTTCTTTTATCACATTCTGCAAAATATATCTCGGGTCATTTTCAAGTCTTGTTCCGTCAGGTTTATACACGTCGCAAATAAGTCTCGCAACCTTTCCCTGATGCGGCCGCCAAGGAAAAATCGCAAATGTATCAAGATCGGGATGAAGATATAAATCACTTTCCTCGACTGATACAAACCCTTCGATGGATGAGCCGTCAAACATACATGAGTTATCAAGCGCCTCTTCCAGCCTTGAAGTTGTTATCGCAATATTACGCATTGTGCCGAGCATATCCGTAAATTGCAGACGAATAAAACGCACGTCCTCTTCTTTAACCAGATCAATAATGTCCTGTTTTGTCATCATGGCAAAAATCCTTTCACATTTTATTTTCTTATATTTGCCCAAATTCAATAAGGGGTCTTTGCCCCGTTATTAAACGCTTCGGCGGGAGATTGCAGCTCACGCCGCGGGCAATTTTCCGATAATACCCAAAAAAGGCATTTCTCCCCCTTGGAAGAAACACCTTTGTTCACGTACCATTGTAGCACAGCGAAAAAAGTTTGTCAAGACTAATATTATGATAAATTTGTCTTTTTATACATTTTCTACAAAACAAATTTATCAATGCCGAAATAATATACCATATCCGCTGAATTCCTCAATATTTTCAATCACAAGAGAGCCGTCTTTAAATAAGATATTGCTTTCATCATGCGAATATACCGAAATAATTTCAGCGTCTTCATCAATCGACATATCAATCCTTTTAGGCGAAGACGCGAATGTATGTATTACAATCATAGTCATTTCTTCGTTCTCTCGGAATACAAGCTGATACCCCTCCGGATGCCGTTCACTTCTGATTTTTTCGCCTATACGTCTTGTTATCCCCTTCTTTATAACAGGCACAGCCTTTTTATAAAACGCTATACCTCTTTCAATAACATCCCACTGCTCATTTGTAAGTCCGGTAACATCGCCGGACAAGCACATTCTGCCAAGAAATGTCGCGGCTATAGAATAAGCTATGCGTTTAAGACTGTCGTGTTCGCGTATAACGCACCATATCTGGCTCTGCCTCGGAAGTATCGCCCTGTGCAGATTTGCCGCTATTATCGGTATTTCAATACATTCGTGAGCGTCAGAAAATGATGCCATTGATGAAAGCGACATGAAGCACGGCTCAAGACGATGACCTCCGGAGGCGCAATTCTCTATTACAAGGTCAGGCATTTCTTTTCTTACCCGTTTAAAAAAGTCCACACTTCCCCGCATATTTTGTCTTAATCCCTCGCCAAGACTATCGGGATTATCACAGCCTATACCGATTGTTTCGTTATAATCCGCTTTCATATAACCGAAACCGTATTTTTTCAAAAAGCCTATGACGCGCTCGCCAAGATAATCCTTTACCCATTCATCATTCATATCCCAGAAACGTCTGTTCTGCGTTGTGAGCGTTATTCCGTCACGTTTAAGCAAATGTTCCTCATTATAATATGCCTTTGCCATGCTTCCGACATTCTCAATCTCAAACCATATTCCGGGACGCATATTATGCGATTTTATAAGCTTTGCTGTTTCGCCTATACCATTTGGGAATAACGTGTCCGACGGAATATAATCGCCAACGTTTGCATCCCATTTCGCCCCGTCCTCCTTGAACCAGCCGCTGTCTATCACAAAATAGTCAATCCCTTTGCCCTCTATTGCATCAAGTATTTCGGATATATTCTCGTGTGACGGACAACCCCATGTGGTACAGTACTCATTAAAAATAACAGGCAGTGTTTCCTCGCATTCGGGTATATCAAGCGCGTCCTCCTGTGATTCGAGAAGTCTCATACATATATCATCAATACCGCCGCTGCAGACGCTTATAACAGCCTCCATTCCGGCAAAGCTTTCGCCCTTTTTTACGCTTTTCATCCAGTGACCGAATTCTCTGTCGGCAAGTCCGCCGGACATACACACGCCGTCATCATTTCTTGTAACCTCCATCTGCCACGAGGACGGCGATCCAATCTGTACTCCCCACATTACGTTATTCTTTGTATCCTCAAGCGCCATAAACGGGAAATATCCCTTTACCGGCATTGAACCGACCTGTCCGAAACGCACACTCTTTGAGTTCGCATAGCACCAGCATTCTTCAAGCTGCATATCCTCCAGTGTTTCGCTTATAAGTCTGCCCTCCTGACTCCACTTACTTCTCAGACGGTGCAGAAGCATTGAATTTTCACCTGCTCCCTCAAGATACGGTGATATATTATACATCGCAAACGAAGAAAGCATCTCAAGCTTTATGTCACTGTCAGAATTATTAAATAGCTCCGTTTTTATTTTTACATAATCGCGTCCGCTTATATAATCAAGCGTATGCTTTGCTTCAATTCCCTTTGCGGACTTCAAATACGTAACAATTTTTGCGCTCCCGCTGCTTCTTTCAACTGTCTGCCTGTCATATTTGAGAGAAAAAGTTGTGTCGCTGTACTTCATAGACTCTCCGCCAAAGTAAGTTCCCGGATAATTATCGCCTACTATTTTCGCTTCGACAAGCGGCTTCACTTCGACTCTTTTTTTACAAAACTCCCTGTTCCATGCAGGTACTAAAGAAAAACCGATAATACTATTTTCATCGTCAAGAATATACATTACCTTCATATCGCCAAGTTTCTCGGACAAAATTATTTTCTCCATAAAATCACCTCAGTTATATTTTAACATTTTAACAAAAAATGTCAAGTTTTTTTTCGTTTTTTATTGACATTATACAAAGATTATATTATAATTATTCCATTGGAGGGATTTGCCGTGAAATTTATAAAAAAACTATTTTCCGCATTAATCATATGCGCTTTGATTATACCATGCGCCGTTTTTGCGGAAGATAATACAGAGTATGGAAATGAAACAGCCGTTTCTCTTTTCAACGACGATACATCAGCCATTACGCCAACAGAGGAAGAAATAAAATTTATAGAGTTCCTTGCGTCGGAATTTGAACAGTGTCATACTGAAATCACGGTGCCGGACGAAT
Organism: uncultured Clostridium sp.; assembly: GCA_964634915.1. Lineage (GTDB taxonomy): Bacteria > Bacillota > Clostridia > UBA1381 > UBA1381 > Hominilimicola. The sequence continues at coordinate 16,910 of CAZWLT010000012.1, forward strand.
ATAATATAGATTCCGCTCGTTTTGGAGATATATATCATCGCTATATGGGAATTTTTCTTCAGAATGAGCATCCGGAGCTGTTTTATGCCAACGGCAGTATACAATATAACGCAGGAGGAACTATAAAAAAGATTAAAGTCTCCTACACGATGACCAATAAAGAAATCGATGATGCCAAAGCGGCAATTTCAGCAGAGCTTAATAAAATCAAAGGTCTTATGGACGATGACATGACAGACGTTGAAAAGGTGCTTTTTGTACATGATTATATCGCGGCAAATTACGAATACGACACAAGAGTATATGATAATTATGAGTCGGAAAACCGCACAATCGATAAAATGGTTGCGGATAAAACAGCCGTTTGTCAGGGATACGCGGGTCTGTTCAAATATGTGATGGACAATATTGGTATCGAATGTGTAAATGTTCCGAGTGATGAATGCAAACATGTATGGAACAAGGTTAAAATCGATGTAAACAAAGACGGCAGCAAGGAGTGGTACAACATTGACATTACTTCAGACGACCCTCTGATAGATATGGCATCAAACATTTCGCATACTTACTTCCTTGTAAATGATGATGAAATCAAGCAAATTGACTTAGATAACAGCTTGAATCTTCACACATCATGGAACGCGTATAAATGGGATAACCAAACGCCTGCGGAAGTGTCTGACAGCGAAGATTTTTCAAATTCGCCAATACATGGAATAACCGGTCAAATTGTTTATAAAGACGAAAAATGGTATGGATTCGCAAATTTAAAGTCAAATTCAGAGGATGAACATAATGTGTTGTGTACCATAGATGCCGATTCAAATACTATAACTCCGGTATATACCGGCTCATCGGAATTCATATGGTATGTTCATGGCTCAACCGACACATATTACGCCGCAAACAGTTCATTGGTATTATATAACGGTGATATATATTTTAATTCCCCCGATAAGGTTTATAAGTATGACACCGCTTCAAACAGCGCAAAGGTTATATATGATTTTGCCGAAGAAAATCCGGACAAAAAAGACGACTCAAACACATATCTGTACGGCATCAGAGTCAGAGACGACGCTCTGTTTGCAGAATACACCACGCAACCATATACAATGCGGAATGAACAGGGTGATGTTGTATCCGCAAAAATGGATGATATAATTCAGATTTTGCCGAAAGCCTTTCCATGCTCATCATCTCAGAGCTTCAACGAGGAAAAGGGAGAGGTTACTGTTGCCGTTTCAATTCCCGATAATATTGAGCCGCCAAAGGTATTGGCGGCACAATTTGACGAAAACGGCGTACTCATCGGCTTCGCAGAACATGAACAAAACTCTGATACTATCACTTTCACTCCTGACGCTGACTGCAAAACAGTAAAAACTTTTATCTGGGGCAGCGGCAATTCACCGTTATCGGATGTCATTCCGCTAAATATTTAAGACATAAATAAAAACGCGCCCGTATCGGACGCGTTTTTATTTATTCTTTCTTTATTTTATTCCGTATTCTTTCAAGAGCCTTTTTTTCAATTCTTGATATCTGTACCTGCGATACTCCGATAAACCTTGCAATTTCCGCCTGCGTCTTACCGCGGAAATAACGAAGTATGATTATTCTCCTTTCGCGTTCATCAAGGTAATTCAGAATATCGTCTATCATAACCTTGTTTATAATGTCGTCTTCAATTTCAGCTCCGGCTATCATGTCAAGGAGCTGTATTTCCCTCTCGCCGTTATCATACACACTCTCATATATACTTTCCGGCGGAGCCGCCGCTTCAAACGCCTCAAGGAGACTCTCCGCGTCTATGCCGCATTCCTCGGATATTTCATTTATCGTCGGCTCGCGATTAAGTTTACGCCTTAACAGTTCCTCACACCGCCATCCCTTCATTGCGTTTTCTTTGAGGGAACGACTTATTTTAACCGAACCGTCATCACGCAGAAAGCGTTTTATTTCCCCTGTAATCATCGGCACTGCATATGTAGAAAACTGTACGTTAAATTCCGGATTAAACTTTTTAACAGCCTTTATCAGTCCTATAGCTCCTATTTGTGTCAAATCCTCAATATCATATCCTCGATTTGCAAAACGTCTGACTATACTGTATACAAGCCCCATATTTTCTTCTACCATTATGTTTTCCGCCTGCTTGTCCCCCTCACGCACACGCTCAATCAAAGCAGTATTATCACGCATAATATCACCTACTTTAATTGTTTGCTCATTGTTATTCTTGTGCCTTTCCCAACTTCGCTTTCCACCTCTATTGAATCCATAAATGTTTCCATTATCGTAAATCCCATTCCGCTTCGTTCCATTTCCGGCTTGCCGGTAAATAACGGCTCTCTCGCCCTGCGTATATCGGGTATTCCCGCTCCGTTATCCGATATTATAAATTCAACTGTATCGTCGAATATTTTCCCCTCCATCGTTATGATTCCGTCACCGTCATCATACCCATGAATAATTGCATTTGTAACAGCCTCGGAAACCGCTGTTTTAATTTCAGAAATCTGGTCGACCGTAGGGTCAAGCTCAAGCACGAACGCGGCCGCAACCGCGCGCGCGAACCGTTCATTGTCCGAATTATTTCCAAACTCTATTTTCATATTATTTTTATACATCGAGTACCGCCTCCTTTAATCCGTTTTCCAGACTGTCCGCTATCTTCACAATTCCATCTATGCCTGACATCGTAATTATTCTCTTGACCGCGTCTGACGCGCCATATATAATAACCCTGCCGCCGAGTGCCTTTGTGACCTTGTATCTGCCCATTATGACGCCGATTCCGGATGAGTCCATAAATGTCACATCTGTAAAGTCAAACGCAACATTCAATGCGCCTGTCCTTCCCAATTCCCTGTCTGTAGCTTCCCTGATAACATCCGCCGCATGATGATCCAGCTCACCATTTATTTTTACAACAAGCGTCCGGTATTTTCCGGATAAAAATAGTTCCATCTGATTTTTCCTCCTGTATTTAATAATGCCATTATATATTTCCATATAATGTAATTATTTCCCTTTGAAGAAATACAGGAACCTTTGTCGAATTCTGAATATAAAGTAAATAATAATTTACCCAACAAAAAAACGCTTTAAAAAAAGCGTGTAAAAACCCCAAGATAACCGTCTGACAAAGTCGAGTTTCTACCTGCCCATGCAGGTGGGTTATTTCCCTGTTGCTTTATATGTCCACTGGCATTCCCTAAGGAAAGGAGGCGTATATGCCACAACCGGAGAAAATATCCCTTTTAAGAAGTGTTGGTAAAAAAAAGACTTTTTAACGCGAAATCTCAGGGTAATTAGCTATTTAATTTTCTATATATATAATAGCACATTATGATGAAAAATTCAATAGGTAAAACATAGTTTCCTAAAAAATTTTTTTACACGGAATTATTCTTCAGATGCCGTTTCCTCATCACGTCTTAAAAATTCATTGAACGCGGCTTCAAGCCTTGCTTCATCCTCCACCATAACAAGTTCGGCTTCTTCACTTTCAATATCACCCTCAACCTGCATGATAAGAACCTCGTCACATTCCTGTCCGTCCGGGAGGACTTCAAGCAATGCAAAGTATGTTACTCCATCCATTTCAAAGACATCTATTGTTTCAAATTCAATAGAGCATCCGTTTTCATCTTCTAATATTATTATGTTGTTTTCCATGATATAATATTCCTTTCTTAATTTATTTCTTTTATTGTAATATATGCCATACAAAATGTCAATCATTTTCAAATATTCTTTTGCGAATTAAGATATCCCTCAAGAATTATACATGCCGCAACAGTATCAAGCACATCCTTACGTTTTTTACCCCGTGTATTTGTTTCGTTAAGATACCGCTTTGCGCCCATAGATGAAAGACGCTCATCCCAGAATATAATTTCACCGCTGTATACCGTTTTCAGCGCGTCTGCAAATTTATGTGTCGCATCCACGCGAAATCCCTCGCTTCCGTCCATATTCTTCGGAAGTCCTATAACAATTTTTTCCGGCTTATATTCATCAAGGACGGCTTTAATTTCGTTTATCAGATTTTTCATTCCGCGATTTTTTATGGTTTTAACTCCCTGTGCCATAAATCCGAGCATATCGCTAACCGCAATGCCTACTCTCGCATCACCGTAATCAATTCCAAGTATTCTCATATCTTCCCTCCTGTATTATTCATACTAATTATACCCTTAATTTAATATAAACGCAAGATTTTTCTTGACGGAAGCAGATATTAATTATATAATTAAATAAATTTAAATCGGAGCAACGCTCCATCAAGCTTGCTTGAAATGGAGCTTGCGATCCTTTCGGTTTTGCTGCGCAAAACTCGCTCCGCGACTTAAAAAGCATTTATGCTTTTTAAGCGAAAAGGCAACCTGCGCAGGGAGCGTTAGCTCCTCAGGGTTTCAGTGGGAGACTCCAAT
>CAZWLT010000013.1:0-19590 GCA_964634915.1 uncultured Clostridium sp.
AATAGGAACAGATGTGGCAATTCCCTCTGGGATATTGTGTATAGCTATGGCAACAGATATTGCAATTCCGAGATGAGGGTCTTTGAGCGCCGATGTGAATGTCGCGAGTCCCTCGGGGAAATTATGGATGCCGATAGCCAGCGCCGTCATAAACCCCATACGTTTTAAGGCAATAGATCTGTTGTCTTTTTCGGACAGATTGCCTATGTCACCCTCGGTTGACGGAACAAAGTAATCTATAAGACCTATAAATACAATGCCGCCGAAAAATGCCGCAACAGCAAGGTAATATCCCCATTTATCACCCATCATCGATGACAGATATGTGCGTGACTTCTGAAAAATTTCAATCATCGAAACGTATATCATAACACCGGCAGAAAATCCGAGCGACCCTGCCAGAAATTTTGTATTGGTGGTTTTTGCAAATACGGCAATCAGGCTTCCGACACCGGTTGCAAGTCCTGCCAGCACTGTCAAAGACAGCGCGAATAGTACATCTGACTGCACCAAAATCATCTCCTTACACAGTTCTTATGGTATAATACGTAAGATAAAAATAATTGTTACAGAAAATTTTTGTTGCGAAATTTGAAATTTGGGTATATAATAGTTTGAAAATAGCTTTGTTAAGGAAAGAAAAACCATGTTAGAAATCACATCGCAGTCAAATAATAAGTGTAAATATGTAAAATCCCTTTCACAGAAAAAAACAAGAGAAGCAAACGGAGAATATACGATTGAGGGTATAAAGTCGGTCAGGGAAGCGATTGTTTCAGACAAGACTGTATCAGCAATTTATACTTCGTTTAGTTTTTATGAAAATGAGGATTTTGAATATCCGGACGATATCCCTGTATATAAGGTGACAGACAGTGTATTTGAAAAGCTGTGCGATACAAAAGCGCCGCAGGGGATACTTGCGGTTGTTAAAACGGACAGCGAGGTATTTGAGCTTGACATGGCAAAATCATATATATATTGTGACGGTATAAATGACCCAGGCAATCTCGGAACTATTGTACGCACAGCGGATGCGGCAGGTTTTGACGGCGTACTGCTTTCGCCGGGCAGCGTTGATTTGTACAACCCGAAGACAGTGCGTTCGAGTATGGGTTCTTTCTTCAATATGAAGGTGGCGCGTAACGTAAGTTATGAAAAACTTGCAGAGTATAAAGAAAACGGTTTTTCGCTTATAGGCGGCGCGCTTGGTGACAACACAATAGATTACAGAAATGCGGATATGACTAAGCCGACAATTATAATAGTAGGAAATGAGGCAAACGGAATATCACAGGAGGCGCGGCATATGTGTCAGTGTGTGAAAATTCCTATTCTCGGCAAGGCTGAATCACTCAATGCCGGAGTTGCCGCCGCCATACTTATGTATGAACTTGTAAGACAAAGGTCTTGACAATTTTGCAATTTTGTAGTAATGTAACATGTGAATTTTGGGTGGTGATGATATGGAGCATATATTGTATTGGATATGGCTGACGCTTAAACTGAAATCCGCAAAAGGTAAAATAAATGCTTTGCTTGAATGGTTTGGCAGTGTTGAGAATATATATTTAGCAAAGAATTATGACCATATGGCTGTTATATCCGACAATGAAAAGACGCTTCTTCTTGATAAGGATTTGTCGAAAGCGAAGGCAGCAGCGGAAAAAATAGCGGCTATTGACGGTAAAATTATTGTGTATGACGATAAAAATTATCCGCAGCTGTTAAAGAATATCCATAATCCGCCATATGTATTATATATACAGGGAAAAGTTCCTGAAATGGATAAGGTGCTTACGATTGGTGTTGTCGGAACACGTTATACAACGGAGTACGGCAGAGTCGTTACAAAAAGGCTTTGTTCGCAGCTTGCGGAGAATGGCGTTGTCACAGTAAGCGGACTTGCTGTTGGCATTGATGCTGTCGGCGCGTGGGCATCGCTTGAAAAAGGCGGTATGACAGTCGGCGTTATCGGCTCCGGACTGGATATTGTTTATCCGTCTGACAACTCGGAGCTGTATAAGGCTATCGCAAAGGACGGTTGTATTATGACGGAATTTCCGCCGGGTACACCGCCGTTTAAAACGAATTTTCCAATGCGTAATCGTATAATAGCCGGATTGTCACGCGGCGTGCTTGTAACAGAAGCGCCGCGAAAGAGCGGCTCGCTCATAACAGCGAAGTACGCGCTTGAAAATAACCGTGACGTGTTTGCGGTGCCGAGGAATATCACAGAAGAAAAATATATCGGTACCAATATTCTGATACGTCAGGGCGCCAAGCTTGTAAACTGTGCCGGCGATATTATGAGCGAATATCCGTATGCGAAAAAAATAACACCCGAAGAAATAAAAGCCGAAAAAGCTGTCCGTAAAGCGGATAATACAGAAAGGTATAAAAATCTGAATGAAAGCGAAAAACAGATTACAGACCTGCTTATAAAAAATGATATGCAGGTTGATGAAATATCGCGGGAGCTTAATGTTCCTGTCGGAGATGTGAATATGAGGCTGATGATGCTTGAGGTTAAGGGGCTTGTTAAAAAACTGCCGGGAAACCGTTATCAGCTGAGGATATAGAAGGGAGGATGCTATGGCAAAGAAGAAACTTCTTATTGTGGAGTCGCCTGCAAAAGCGGGAACAATAAAAAAATATCTGGGTAAGGATTATACTGTGCTCGCATCTATGGGACATATAATTGATCTTCCCAAGAGTCAGATGGGTGTCGATTTGGAAAATGATTATACGCCGAGATATATAACGATTAGGGGGAAAGGACAGCTTTTGTCGCAGCTTAAAAAAGAGGCGAAAAAGGCGGATATTGTCTATCTCGCGACAGACCCTGACCGCGAAGGAGAGGCAATAAGCTGGCATCTTGCAAACGCGCTTAAAATTGACCCTCAATCAAATTGCCGCGTAACGTTCAATGAAATCACAAAGACGGCTGTCAGGAATGCCATAAAAGAGCCGAGAAAAATTAATATGAATCTTGTTGACGCGCAGCAGGCAAGACGCGTACTGGACAGAATTGTAGGATATACGCTAAGTCCGATTTTGTGGGAAAAGGTTAAGCGAGGTCTTAGCGCCGGACGAGTTCAGTCTGTCGCGACAAAGATGATTTGTGACCGTGAGGAGGAAATTGAGAATTTTACACCGCAGGAATACTGGTCGCTTGAGGCGGTTCTTACCGATCCGAAATCAAAGAAGGATTTTCCGGCAAAGTATTACGGAAAAAACAATAAGGAAATAAAACTCAGTAATGCCGCTGAAACAAAAGCTGTATCGGAGCATATAAAGAATGCGAAATTCATAATTGAAACGGTTAAGAGAGGTCAGCAGAAGCGTAATCCTCAGCCGCCGTTCACAACGAGCACAATGCAGCAGGAAGCGTCAAGGAAATATAATTTTCAGGCGGCAAAGACAATGCAGATTGCGCAGATGCTTTACGAAGGAATTAACCTCGGAGGCAAACTTGGCACAATAGGTCTTATAACATACATGAGAACAGACTCGCTGAGAATAGCGGACGACGCGCAAAAAGAGACTGTTGATTATCTGACAGCGGAATACGGCAGTGAATTTGTAAATCCGAAGCAGTATAAGACAAAGAAAAATGCGCAGGACGCCCATGAGGCGATTCGTCCGACATCGATAAAGATAAAGCCGATTGATATCAAGGATAAGCTGACAAATGACCAGTATAAGCTGTATAAACTTATATGGGAAAGATTTGCGGCAAGTCAGATGGCAAGCGCGGTGTATGACACAATGCAGGTTACTGTTGACGCAGACGGACATACCTTCAGGGCAAGCGGCTCAAATGTAAAGTTTAAAGGCTACATGACTGTCTATGTCGAGGCAACAGAGGAAAAGGGAGCAAAGGAAAAAATGCTGCCGGAACTTGAAGAAGGTCAGGAGGTAAAGCTCAAGAGCAGCGAGGAAAAACAGCACTTCACACAGCCGCCGCCGCGCTTTACCGACGCGACGCTTATTCGCGAGCTTGAGGAAAACGGTATAGGAAGACCGTCAACATACGCGCCGACTATTTCAACAATAGTTTCGAGAGGATATGTTGTAAGAAGCAAAAGACAGCTTGTTCCGACAGAGCTGGGCTTTGTAACATCGGAAATTATGAAAAATAATTTTTCAGACATAGTTGATGTTGAATTTACAGCCGGAATGGAAGAAGAACTGGACAGCGTTGAGGAAGGCTCGCTTCAGTGGAAAAAGGTAATCAATGATTTCTATCCGTCATTTAAGGACAGTCTGGAAAAAGCGCAGAAAAACATTGAAAAGATTAAGATTAAAGACGAAGAATCCGATGTCGTATGTGATAAATGCGGCAGAAAGATGGTGTATAAACTTAGCAAATTCGGTAAATTCCTTGCATGTCCCGGTTATCCGGAATGTAAAAATACAATGGCAATCCGTGAAGGCACAGGCGCGATATGCCCCAAGTGCGGCGGCGAGATACTTGTCAAAAAATCAAGACGCGGCAAGGTATACTACGGCTGTGAGAATTCGCCGAAGTGTGACTTTATGGCATGGTATATGCCGTTAAGGGATGAGAAATGCCCTAAGTGCGGAGGTCTTTTGCTCAGGAAAAATGGTAAACGCGGAAAGATATTCTGCTATAATGAAGATTGTAAATATGAGAGAAGCGCGGGAGAGAAAGAGTGAAAGTAAAGGTTATCGGAGCGGGACTTGCGGGATGTGAAGCCGCATTGCAGCTTGCGTCGCAAGGTATAGAGACTGAACTTTGCGAGATGAAGCCGGAAAAGTATTCACCCGCGCATTCAAGTGAAAATTTTGCCGAGCTTGTCTGTTCAAACTCCTTAAAGGCTGACAGGATAGAAAATGCCTGCGGACTCTTAAAGGAGGAAATGCGCCGATTCGGCTCCGTAATGATGGAGGCGGCGGATATAAGCCGTGTTCCGGCAGGCGGCGCGCTGGCTGTTGACAGGGACATATTTTCCGCATATATAACAGACAAGATTAAAAATAATCCGCTTATAACGGTGAAATACGGCGAAGTGACAGAAATAAACACTGATGAATATACAATAATAGCGACAGGGCCTTTAACATCAGACGGACTTGCGAAAGCCGTCGCTTATCTTACGGGCGGCAGCGAATTATACTTCTATGATGCCGCCGCGCCGATTGTCACGGAAGAAAGCATAAATTATGACAGGGTATTTAAAGCGGCAAGATATGACAGGGGTACGGCAGACTATATAAACTGTCCCATGACAAAGGAAGAATATACGGAGTTTTATAACGCGCTTGTAAGCGCCGAGACAATGCCGCTCAAGGAATTTGAAAACCGGAAGGTTTTTGAGGGCTGTATGCCGATTGAGGTAATGGCAAAACGCGGAGAGAAAACTCTTGTATTCGGACCTTTAAAGCCTGTCGGACTTGTCAATCCAAAGACGGGCAGGGACGACGCGTACGCTGTCGCGCAGCTCAGACAGGACAATAAAGAGGGTACTCTTTATAATCTTGTGGGATTTCAGACAAATCTTAGATGGGGAGAGCAAAAACGCGTATTCCAAATGATACCGGGACTTGAAAATGCAGAATTTGCGCGTTACGGTGTTATGCACCGTAATACATATATAAATGCGCCGGCAACACTTGATAAGTATTACCGTATGAAAAAATATCCGAAGATATTTTTTGCGGGACAGATAACAGGTGTTGAGGGATATGTCGAATCCGCGTCAAGCGGAATACTTGCCGGATATAACATGGCAAAAATTCTCAAGGGCGAGGCTATGTTTGAGCCTGACGCGAAAACATGTATAGGCGCGCTGCCGCTGTATATTTCAAACGAGGCAAACACAAATTTCCAGCCTATGAATGCCAATTTCGGTATAATAGAGGGTTTGAACGAAAGAATACGTAATAAAGCCGAGAGATATAACAAAATCGCACTTCGAGCTTTAGATATAATAAAAAACAAAACGGACTGTAAAGGAGAAAAATTATGAAAAAGAGAACAATAGCGGCGCTTATGACGGCGCTTATGGCAATGACATTTGTTTTGACAGGCTGCGGCGGAGAAAAAGCTGAAACAACATACACACCGACATTCATGTATTTTGTTTCAAACAGCGACGCTGATTTTGACAAGACAAACGCAACGGTTGAAGAACTTAAAAAGGAATATGACGGCAAGGTAAACTTTAACATAGTAAATATTGATGAAAACAAAGAAGCGGCGGAAAATTTCCCTGTCGAGGGAAACACGCCGATGCTTATCATGCTTAACACAGCAAACGATATTTCGGCAATGAGTCCGAAATGTTCAGACAAGGACGAGCTGACGGAAATAATCGACGCGGCTTTGCAGTAATATAAAATCTCTCCGCAAGGGGAGATTTTTTGTATAATAAAAATAAATTCTCCGAAAACTAAGAAAAACTAAGAAGAAAAAAGAGAAAAAGGAGAAAAAGTATTATGCGGAATATAAGAACAGACCTTGCGGTAGAAGCTCATGAAATGAGTAAAAGGGAGGCGAAGAACGCCGCGGAAATAGACGGCGTCAAGTCGGATATAGACAAGAGAGAAAATATAACAATAACACGCGTTGAAATAACAAATGAAAACGGAAGCCGCGCATTGGGTAAGGCGAAAGGCAGTTATGTCACGATTGACGCTCCAAACCTTAAATACAGCCTTGAAATATACGAGGAGGTATGTGAAATTATTGCCGATGAAATACGTAAAATGGCGCAAATCAAGGGTGATAGTCTTACACTGGTTGTAGGACTTGGAAATCGTGATATAACACCTGACGCGCTTGGTACAAGCGTTGTGTCAAAGCTGCTTGTGACGCACCATATAAAACAGCGTATGAGTGATTTTTTTGACGAGAATATAAGCGGAGTATGCGCGCTTGTACCGGGAGTGCTTGGCACGACAGGCATTGAAACGGCGGAGATTATTAAAGCAGTAACGGAGAAAGTCAGACCGCAGCTTATTATAGCGGTTGACGCGCTTGCGGCGGCTGATATCGAAAGGGTAAGCAACACCATACAGATATCGGACACAGGCATACAGCCCGGCTCCGGTGTGGGTAATAACCGTGAGGGACTTAGCAGGGAAACAACGGGAGTAAAGGTCATTGCAATAGGCGTACCGACTGTAATTGACGCGTCAACGATATCGAAGGTTGAAATTCCGAAAGAAATGGCGCCGTTAATGGTCACCACAAAGGACATTGACCTTGTTATAGAACGTACTGCCAAAACCGTTGCAAATGGTATTAACCTGGCTTTGCACCGTGATATGACATTGCGTGACGTAGAAAGCTATGTCGGATAATTGACATATTAAATATTTTGGAGTAAAATATATACGTCCGGTAAAATCAAACAGTATAAATGTGAAATTCAAAGAAAGGGATATGACTATGGACAGTTTAAAAATAAATGATAATATCAATCTGTACTATATACCAATGACAAAGCTGAAAACAACAACTGTCGGTGTATATATACACAGGGAACTTGGCGAGAGCGAAGCGTCAAAAAACGCGCTTTTGCCGTATGTGCTGAAAAGGGGATGCAAGCTGTGTCCCGACAGCGAAGCGGTTGCGAAGTATATGGAAAATCTTTATGGCGCGGGACTTGGCGCAAGCGTTATCAAGCGCGGTGACGACCAGATAATATATTTCGGCTTTTCTTCTATATCCGATAAGTATGCGCCAAACGGTGAAACGCTTGTCAAAGACGGATTGAAGCTTATCATGTCCGTTATATTTGAGCCTGTGGAATTTGCGGATGATGTGGTAGAGCAGGAGAAGAAAAACGCGGCGGACAGAATAATGGCGCTGATGAATGATAAGCGTCAGTATGCAATACTAAGATGCTGTGAGGAAATGTGCAGGGGTGAAAGATTTGCGCTGTCAAAGCTCGGCACAAAAGAGGGTATTGAAAAAATAACACCAAAGGAGCTTAGGGCGCATTATGAAAATATAATCACATCATCACCGATTGATATTTATGTGTGCGGCAGCGCCGATATAAAAGAACTTGCGGAAGAAATTAAAAAATATACTGAAAATCTGACGTTCACAAAGGCGGAAATTCCGCGGACAGAAATGTTTGAAAGAACGGGCGGGGTACGAAATGTCACGGAGCATATGGATGTTGTACAGGGTAAGCTGTGCATGGGATTTCGCACAGGCATAAAGCCGGCAGACGATGATTATATACCGTTGATGGTAATGAACAGTATATATGGCGGCGGAGCGCACTCAAAGCTGTTCAACAATGTGCGTGAAAAGCTCAGTCTTTGCTATTACGCGGCAGCCGGTCTTGTGAAGAATAAGGGTATTATGTATGTGAACGCGGGTATTGAATTCAAGAATTATCAGAAAGCATATGATGAAATTCTCCTGCAGCTTGATGCCGTAAAGAAGGGGGATATATCGGATGCTGAATTCACTTCAAGCATTAACGCGATTGTTAATGAGCTTGAATCATATAATGATGAGCAGAATATGATTCAGCTGTTTTACCTTGGCGAAAAGATTTCAGGTACAAATTACACAATAGATGAACTGAAAGAAAAGATAAGCCGCGTAACAATTGAGGATGTAAAGAGAGCGGCACAGAATGTTGAGCTGGATACGGTATATTTCCTTGCGGGAAAGGAGGAAGCATAATGGATATGAAGCATATGACAAGCAGTATAACAGGCGAAGAAATGTATTATGGCACACATTCCTCCGGACTGGGTATATATATAATTCCGAAAAGGGATTACAGCAAAACGTATGCCATTTTCGGCACGCGTTACGGTTCGGTTGATTCGGCATTTGTGGTGCCGGGTGAAAGCGAAGTAACAGAGGTTCCGGACGGTATCGCGCATTACCTTGAACATAAAATGTTTGATCAGCCTGACGGCAGTAATGTATTTGATAAATTCGCAAAATACGGAGGCAACGCAAACGCGTTCACGTCATTTAATATAACGGCATATCTGTTTTCCGCGACCGCAAATATTGAGGAAAACATTGAAGCGCTTATGGACTATGTACAGAGTCCGTATTTCACAGAGGAAAGCGTGCAAAAGGAACAGGGAATAATCGGACAGGAAATAAGAATGTATGATGACAACGGAAACTGGAAAGTGTTTTTTAATCTTTTAAACTGCCTGTATCATAATCACCCTGTAAAAAAGGAGATTGCCGGTACTGTTGAGAGTATAAGCCATATCACACCGGAGTACTTGTATAAGTGTTATAACACCTTCTATAATCTTTCCAATATGGCGATTGTGGTAGCGGGTAATGTTGACGCAAAGAAGATTGCGGCGGTTATTGAAAAGAATATCAGGAAGAATGAGCCGTTTCAAGATGAGATAAAGAAGGTATATCCAAATGAACCAAGCGATATTGCAAAATCATACGCGGAACAGAAATTGAGTGTGGCAACACCGTTGTTTATGATTGGTTTCAAGGATATTGATACAGGCTATTGCGGTGACAAGCTCCTGAAAAAGAATATGGAGGTAAATATTCTTCTTAAAATGCTGTTTGGCACAAGCTCTAAGCTGTATAAGAATTTGTATGAAAAGGGGATTATAAACAATTCTTTCTCCGTGGAATATACGATGCAGCCGTCATACGCATATTCGTCAATAGAAGGCGAAAGCAATGACCCGAAGGCTGTTTATGACGCTGTGATTGCTGAAATTGAAAGAGTAAGAAAAGAAGGTCTTTGCGAGGAGGACTTTAACAGAATTAAAAAGGTAATTTGGGGAGAATATATACGGTCGCAGAATGATGTTGAGGAATACGCCGGCACGTTCATGCAGATGTTGTTCATGGATATCGATTATTTCAATTACTATGACGTATATAATACAGTGACCTTTGAGGATGTTAAGAAACGTTTTGACGAGCATTTTGTAAAGGAACGCAGCGCGTTGTCAGTTGTAAATCCCGCGAGGTGATAAAAATGGGTTCAGGAGTGAACCCATTTTTTATTTCAACAAATTTCCAAAAGCAATTCCTTGGGATTTACCGTTTTTATAATGCGTTACTTAATTTTACTGAAATTTCCTTATTTCTGTCGCATACAAGCTTGCCGTCTGTGATTTCAAGCTCGGCAACCTGAATTGACGTGCGTCTGTGACCTGCAATCGTGTCGTCAAGCATATTTCCGCTTCTTTCGGGGTGCGTGAAGTAGAATATATATGCTCTGTCGCCGCATACCGCAACGTCAGCATGGTTTGCGATTACTCCGTCGTCCTCTCTTGTGCCGCCCTTTTCAAGTATACGTTCCTTCTGTTTTTCCCAGTTTGTTAAATCGTCTGAACAGTAAACGTCAAGACCGCTCCAGCAGTCGGTAATCATCCAGTATTTACCTCCGAACTCAAACACGTTAGGACCCTCGTGAGCAACATCGTCAGCCGCGCAGCCTTTGACGGTCCAATTATATAAATCGTCACTGTCGGCATAGTAGGTGTGCGAGCCGTTTGCCTCATCCTTGTACCACATTCGGAAAGCGCCGCGTGGCATCTTAAATATACACGCGTCAATGACTTTTTCGGAGGAAAGGGCGAGCTTGCTTTCAAAGCGCCAGTCAATAAGATTTTCGGATGTGTAGTGGAGTATGTATCGCGGATGATTCCAATCTGACGGGATACCCGAAACATAGCTTACATACATATGGTAGAGATTTTCGTAGCGGATAACCTCCGGCGCCCAGTATGTGTTTTTGCCGCTTTCATATTCAAGCCCCCTGCATATGCCGACATATTCCCACGAATTGCCGCCGTCCTTGCTTTCGGCAATGCCAATATCGGTGCCGTGTACCCACATAACGCCGTTTTCCTCCGCGTCGGCGCGGCGCGCGGTGTAGAGCATATAATGAGTGCGCGTGCCCTCGTTATAAATTACAACAGGGTCAGCGGCGCCGTTGTGTATAGGGTCTTTAAATAATGGCGCGTTTGCTGTATTCATAGTATTCATTTCCTTTCTTAGAATATATGCTTTATTATATACCGTAAAAAAAGCTGTGTCAATAATATAGTAATACACTTGAAAATTTATACGTAAAATGATAGAATAGTATAAAATGATTTATTCCTTTAGAAAGGCTGAGGAAATTTCAGGATTATAAAGAACAGAGGAATTTACGGAGGAAAATCAAAATGAATGAAAAAAAACTTGGGGTTATACTGAAAATTGCGGCGGTATTTTTAGTTGTTTCAGTCGCGTTCTGTATATTTGCCATAGCGCATACAACCAATCAGAAGCAGTATATGGAGCAGAGAAGGCTTGACAATGAAACGGAAATCGCCATGATGCAGATGCCTACTTTTGAACCCGCGCAAGAAACAGAGGATATAGACGCGGTTATCGCGCAAGCGGGCGAGTATGCGAGCGATAACAGCGAGCCGTCCGCGAATACTGACACAACAGGTATAACGGCAAATAAAACGGTGGTCGTGATTGATGCGGGACATGGCAAAAGCTCATCGGCAATGTCAACAGAGGAAAAAAGAGCGGAAGGCTATGTATATAATGAATCACGCGGGTCATGGGGAGAATGGCGCCACTATAAAAACGGTACTTTCGGTGTAGACTGCGGCGGAAGCGGCTGTACGCAAACAGCGCCTTCAAACGGCTCGTGCTGGTATCCTATGGGTAACGGCGACAGGGATAAAGAGCCTGAAATCAATCTGAACAACGCGCTTGCGGCAAAGAAGTATCTTGAGGAGATGGGCTATGAGGTACGCATGACAAGAACGTCAAATGAACAAAATCCGTCAATGAGCAAACGCGTTTCATACTGTTTTCCGGATAATGACACAACGCAGACTCCTGACGCCGCCGCGTTTGTGTGCTTACATTCCAATGCCGGCGGCGGAAGCGGCACGTCATATATAAGCCTGGAGGATACATATACGCAGGAATATATTCCGTCTGACTATAATTCCGCTTCAAACGCGTTGGGCAATCTGATAAATAATAAGGTTGCCGCCGCTTCGGGACTTCGGGAAAACCCGCCTATCGGTAATGAGGGATATCTGATTTTATTTAATAAATGCCCCGTACCTATCGCATATATGGAAATAGGCTTTTTTGACAGCGGCTCCGATTTGTCAATTCTGAATTCTTCAAGCGACGCAATCGGCAAAGCGGTTGCCGAGGGTGTTGATGAATATTTGAGAAGTAATTAAAAACAGCGGCATAATAAAAATAACTGATTGAATATGGAGGGGAAACAAATGAGATATGTTGGAAATAAGGTTGAGGATATAAAGATTGCGTACATAGGCGGAGGCTCGCGCGGCTGGGCATGGGGATTTATGAGCGACCTCGCGGTATCGGAGGATATATGCGGTACTGTTTATCTCTATGACATTGATTTAAACGCGGCAAAGAAGAATGAAAAGATAGGAAACGACATAAAGAATGTCGATGGGTGTAAATCCGTATGGCAGTATAAGGCTGTAAAAACAGCAAAAGAGGCTCTTGAGGGCGCGGACTTTGTTGTAATCTCAATTCTGCCCGGCACATTCGACGAAATGGAAAGCGATGTCCATTTGCCGGAAAAGTATGGAATATATCAGTCGGTTGGCGATACAGCCGGCGCGGGCGGTATCATAAGAGCGCTTCGCGCAATACCGATGTTTGAAGAAATCGCAGAGAATATAAAAAAATATTGCCCTGACGCATGGGTTATCAACTATACAAATCCTATGACAATGTGCGTCAGAACGCTTTACAGGGTATTTCCTAAGATAAAGGCATTCGGATGCTGTCACGAGGTATTCGGCACACAGAAGGTGCTTATGACAGCGCTGAAGGAAATGCGCGGTATTGAGGATGCAAAGCGTGAGGATATCAATGTCAATGTTGTGGGTGTAAACCATTTCACCTGGCTTACAAAGGCACAGTATAAGGGTACGGATATTTTCCCTGTGTACCGCGAATTTGCCGAGAAGTATAAGGACAGCGGATATGGTGAAATTGACGAGAACTGGATGAATAAATCTTTTATGTGCAAAGAACGGGTAAAGATTGATTTGTTCCTCCGTTACGGTTATATTGCCGCTGCCGGCGACAGGCACCTTGCGGAATTCTGTCCGGGCGACTGGTATCTCAAAGACCCGCAAACAGTTGAAAAGTGGGGATTTGCTCTTACAACCGTTGCATGGAGAAAGGAAGACCTTCAAAGACGTCTTGAAAAGAGTGAAAAACTGTACACAGGCGAGAAAAAGTTCGAGCTTAATGAAACAGGCGAAGAGGGCGTCGAACAGATACGCGCTCTTTTGGGACTTCGCGACCTTGTTACCAATGTTAATATTCCGAACTACGGACAGATACCCAATCTGCCTCTTGGCGCGGTTGTTGAAACCAACGCATGCTTCCGCGCGAATTCACTGAATCCTGTTTTTGCCGGAAATATTCCTGATGCGATTTATCCGCTTGTGAGCCGTATTTGCGGCGAGCAGGAGGCGGTAGTCGACGCGGCGCTTGCGCGTAATCTTGACGGTGTATTCAGCGCGTTTGCCAATGACCCGAATGTATATCTCCCTATTGACGAGGCAAGAAAGCTGTTCGATGAAATGACAGAAAACACGAAAGACTACCTGAAAATGTATTTTTAATAAAGGAGGAGCCGGAAAATGAAACCATTTATGGACAAAGACTTTATGCTGACAAACGATACCGCGATAAAGCTGTATCACGACTATGCGGAAAATATGCCGATATTTGACTATCATTGTCATTTAAGTCCGCGGATGATGTATGAGGATAAACCGTTTGATAACATTCCGCAGATATTTTTGAGCGGTGACCATTACAAGTGGAGATATATGCGTTCAAACGGCATTGATGAGGAATATATAACAGGCGGCAAAAGCGACTATGATAAATTTCGGGCATTCTGCTCATGTCTGCAATACGCAATCGGCAATCCGCTTTATCACTGGACGCATCTTGAGCTTAGGAGATATTTTGGCGTTCGGGAAGTTGTGACAGAGGCGAATTGTGACGTTATCTGGGATAAATGCAATGAAGTTATTGCAAAAACAAAAATGAGCCCGTCAAAATTGATAAACAGCTCAAATGTAGCGGTGATAGGCACAACCGATGACCCTACAGACACACTTGAATGGCATAGGAAAATAGCTGAAAAGGGACATATAAAGGCAAAGATATATCCGTCATTCAGACCGGATTTTCTTATAAATATAGATAAGGACACATTTAAAGGATATATTGAAAAATTGTCTGAAGTGTGCGGCAAAAAGATTGAGAGCTACGATGATATGATATGTGCCGTGTATGAGAGAATTGACTGCTTTAATGCGGCAGGCTGTAAGATTAGCGACCATGCGCTTGACGGTGTGCCGTTCAATACGGAATACAGCGCCAAGGCTGTTTTTAAACAGGCAATGAGCGGCGGTAAGCTGTCACAGGGTGAAATTGACGCGTACAAGAGCGCGGCGCTGATTGACCTTGCGAGGAAATATAAAGAGCTTGACTGGACAATGCAGCTGCATATCGGCGCGCTTCGTAACAATAATTCACGTATGTTTGCGAAATTAGGCGCAGACACAGGCTTTGACTCAATCGCGGATTATTCAATCGCTATGCAGCTTTCATCGCTTATGAATGAAATGGAGAAAAATGATAATCTTCCGAAAACAATACTCTACACATTAAATCCGAAAGACAATTATGTGCTTGCGGCAATGCTCGGCAATTTCCAGTCGAATGACACGGCAGGTAAAATACAGTTCGGTTCGGCATGGTGGTTCAATGACCAGCGTGACGGAATGGTTGAGCAGATGAGGACACTCGCAAATCTTGGGGCATTGAACAAATTTGTCGGAATGCTTACGGATTCAAGAAGTTTTTTGTCATATACGCGTCATGAATATTTCAGACGTATACTTTGCAATCTTATCGGTGAATGGGTTGAGAACGGCGAGTTCCCTCAGGATTACGAAACACTTGGCAAGATTGTGCAGGATATTTCATTTAATAATGCAAAACGCTATTTCAATGTGGAGATGTAAAAATGGAACTGATAAAAAGAACAAATCAGAAAAAACATACGGAACGGGTAATGCAGTTTGGCGAGGGTAATTTCCTACGCGGTTTTGCGGACTGGATGTTTGACCGCCTTAACAAAGAAAATGACGGCGACTTCGGCATTGTCGTCGCGCAGCCGCTGCAGACCGGTCTTGCGGATAAACTTAACGAGCAGGACGGCTTATACAGTCTGTATCTTCGCGGACTTGTAAACGGTGAAAAAACAGAAGAAACACGAGTTGTGGATTGTATAACACGCTGTATAAACCCATATAAAAATACAGATGAATTTTTTGAGTGCGCGAAAAATCCTGACCTCAGATATATTGTATCAAATACAACCGAGGCGGGAATCGAGTATAAGCCGAATCAGAGCAAGAATGACTTTGCCGTATCAACATTTCCGGGAAGACTTGCTATGTTTATGAAAGCGCGTTATGACGCGGGACTTGGCGGTTTTCTATTCCTTCCGTGCGAGCTTATTGACAAGAACGGCGATAATCTCAAGAAATGTATACTGCAATATGCCGCAGACTGGAATTACGGTGATGACTTTATAAAATGGGTAAATGAAGAAAACCGCTTTACAAATACGCTTGTGGACAGAATTGTAACAGGCTATCCGCGTGACAATGCCGGAGAAATGGAAAAGGAATACGGATACCGGGACAATTTAATCGACACAGCCGAGATATTTCATTTATGGGTAATCGAGGGCGATAAAAAGTATGCCGAGGAATTGCCATTCCATAAAATCGGTCTTAATGTGCTTTGGACAGACGACGTAACGCCGTATAAAAAGCGTAAGGTGCGCATACTGAACGGCGCGCATACAATGATGGTGCCTGCGGCGCGTCTTGCGGGATTTGAAACTGTGAGGGAGGCAATGGAGGATGACGAGGTGTATGAGTTTGCCTCAAAGGGTATTTTTGAAGAAATAATACCGACGCTTGATTTACCGAAGGAGGAGCTTGAAAAGTTTGCAAATGACGTAATCGAGCGTTTCAAAAATCCGTTTATAAAGCATTATCTTTTGAGTATCGCGCTTAATTCCGTGTCTAAATTCAGAGTGCGTGTACTGCCAAGCATAACGGAATACATAAAGAGATATAACAAACAGCCAAAACGTCTTGTATTCTCGCTTGCCG
Organism: uncultured Clostridium sp.; assembly: GCA_964634915.1. Taxonomy (GTDB): domain Bacteria; phylum Bacillota; class Clostridia; order UBA1381; family UBA1381; genus Hominilimicola. Next base: position 16,222 of record CAZWLT010000013.1, read on the forward strand.
CGCTTATGATGTTCTACAGAACAGATGAGGCAAATGATGATAAGGAAATTATGGAATTTATGAAAACAGCGTCGCCTGCCGAAATTTTAAAACGTACGGATTATTGGGGAGATGATTTAAGCTATCTTCTTTCGTCAACAGAAAAGTATATAAATAATATTGAAAAGAACGGTATCAGAGCCGCAATGCGGGAGACGCTATGAAAACTTTAAGAATTAATGAAAAAGACAATGTGGCAGTGCTGCTTGAAGGAGAGCTTCGGGGACACAAAATCGCGCTTTGTGACATTGATAGGGGACAGGAAATTATAAAGTATGGCTATAGCATAGGCCATGCGGCTGAGGATATAAAAAAAGGCTGCCATGTCCACACTCATAACATAAAAACAAATCTTGACGGAACACTTGAATATGAGTATAAACCGAAACGCAATAAACTCAAAACCCGGACAAAACGCACATTTATGGGTTATGCGCGTGAGGACGGACGTGTTGGTATACGTAATGAAATATGGATTATAAACACGGTAGGCTGCGTGAACAAGACATCCGAAATACTTGCGCGTGAGGCAAATATAAAGTACGGGGGCGAGTGTGACGGAATATTTAATTTTGTACATCCGCAGGGCTGCTCGCAGCTTGGCGATGACCTGAAAATAACACAGGCGGTGTTAAAAGGTCTTGTAAACCATCCTAATGCCGCAGGAGTGCTTGTGCTTGGACTTGGCTGTGAAAATAATAATATTTCTGTTTTTAAAGAGGTGTTGGGGACAGTAAACAAAAACAGAGTGAAGTTTATGAGCGCGCAGGAGTGTGAGGATGAGATTGAACAAGGACTTAAATTTATCGGCGAACTGGTAGAGTATTCAAAGAAATTTCACAGAACAGAATGTGACGCGTCAAGTCTTGTTATCGGTCTTAAATGCGGCGGCAGTGACGGATTTTCCGGACTTACCGCAAATCCGCTTATCGGCAGAGTATCGGACAGACTGATTGCAATGGGCGCGAGTACAATACTCACGGAAGTGCCGGAAATGTTCGGCGCGGAAACAATACTTATGAACAGATGCGTGAATGAAGAAATATTTGATAAAACGGTACATCTGATAAATGATTTTAAGGAATATTTTATACGTCACGGACAGGCGGTGTATGAAAATCCGTCACCGGGCAATAAAAAGGGAGGTATAACAACTCTTGAGGATAAGTCGCTCGGCTGTGTACAGAAATCCGGTATGGCTGACGTGACGGACGTTATCCAAATAGGAGAGGGTGTTAAGAATAAAGGGCTTAATCTTCTGACAGGTCCGGGTAATGATATTGTCGCAGTTACAAATCTTACGGCATCGGGCTGTAATATGATACTCTTTTCAACGGGACGCGGCACGCCTTTGGGCGCGCCTGTGCCGACTGTAAAGATTGCGACGAACACACCGCTCTATGAAAAGAAACCGCACTGGATAGACTTTAACGCGGGAGAGATAATTAATGGAAAGGATTTGACGGATGAACTGACAGACTATATATTTTCAGTAGCCGGCGGACGTAAAACGAATAACGAAAAAAACGGCTATCGTGAAATTTCAATTTTCAAGGACGGCGTAACTCTGTAGGAATAAAAATTGACCGTGCTGTAAAACATTACTGATTTTGGCGGACAAGTTGTTTCAAGTCATCAATCAAACGAGTGATTGATGACTTGATTTTTGATTGATGGTATGTTATACTTGTATTAAAGAGGTGAGCATAGTGGTAAACATAGTGGTAAACAAGAAACCGCCGTTTGAGATAAATGAAAAAATTATGTCAGAGGTTATAGAGATAGCTGAATTGGTCGGAAAAGCGAGTATCAGCAGTAAAATATCGTCAAATCCGACACTAAGACGCACAAACAGAATACGCACTATATATTCTTCTCTTGCTATAGAACAAAACACGCTTAACATAGAGCAGGTAACAGCAATTTTATCGGGTAAGCGTGTGCTTGCGCCGCCAAAAGACATTGCGGAGGTACAAAACGCATATGAGATTTACGAGTGTATGGATACATTAAATCCATATGCAATAGACGACCTTTTAAAAGCTCACAGTATTATGGTAAAAGGATTAGTCAATGAAGCAGGAGAGTTTCGTTCACGACCTGTCGGCATTGTCGATGGTGAGGGAAAGATATTGCATTTTGGAACACTTCCTCAATATGTACCTAAGCTTGTGAAGGAGCTTCTTGAATGGGTAGAAAAAAGCGATATTCATATGCTTATAAAAAGCTGTGTGTTTCATTATGAGTTTGAGCTTATTCATCCGTTTGCCGATGGGAACGGGCGTATGGGTAGGTTGTGGCATACCTTATTGCTTTCAAAATGGAATTCAATGTTTGCGTGGCTGCCGATAGAGTCAATAATACACGATAATCAGAAGGAGTATTATAACGCTATCAATGTATCGAATAGCAACGGTAATTCAACCGTATTTATTGAATTTATGCTGTCGGTAATCAAGCAGGCGTTACAGGAAGTGATTAGTGTTAATATTGAAATAAAAAGTAAATCTGATTTGCGCCGGAATGCAATAAGTGATTTTCTTAACACACATGATTATATTATGAATAGCGATGCCCAAAAGCTTTTGGGAGTTTCATCAGCTACGGCAACAAGGATATTGACAGGATTAACGAAGGCAGGCAAGCTGAGACGAATACGGGTTGAGAGTCATTGGGGTTATGTGAGAAACCAAGAGATATTTGTTTAAAGTGTAAATTTCACGGTTTGGAGTAAGGGCGTACAGAATAATTGGAGTTATGATGTAAAGAAAGGAGAAAACAATGTTAGAGGAAGGAACAAAAGCGCCGGAAATTGTTTTAAATGACAAAGACGGAAAAGAGGTAAAGCTTAGTGATTTTAAGGGACAATGCATAGTTGTGTATTTTTATCCGAGGGATAACACTCCCGGATGTACGCGTCAGGCATGCGCGTTCAAGGATTCATTCGAGGAATATAAGGCGCTGGGAATACCCGTTATAGGAATAAGTAAAGACAGCGAGGTATCACATCAGAAATTTGCTTCAAAAAATGAGCTTCCGTTTATATTGCTTGCAGACCCTGAATTAAAAGCTATAAAGGATTATGATGTGTGGCAGGAAAAGAAGATGTACGGAAAAGTGTCAATGGGAGTTGCGCGCGCAACATATCTTATAGACGCTGGCGGCATAATTGAGAAGGTATGGAAAAAGGCTAAGCCTGATACCAATGCAAAAGAGATAATTGAATATATAAACAGTTAAATATACATCAATAAAGGCAGTTCATTATGAACTGTTCAGGCTGTAGACAAAACTATACAAAACACCTTTTTTATGATATAATATATATAT
>CAZWLT010000014.1:0-18596 GCA_964634915.1 uncultured Clostridium sp.
GCATGCAGTTTTCAAGAATCTTCATGCCGCGCTGCAATATCTCCGAGTTCGCGCGCGTGTATTTGTCGTAAAATTCGGGGCTTTCATAGCAGGACAAATCGCACTCAACCGCCTTTTCATACATCTTCGCAAGCAGCTTTTCCTGAATTTTAATATTCAGCTTGCGTCTGTACCAGTTCAAGTGCCATGCGGTAAACACGCCTGTCGCGACTCCGTATGCGAGAACCGCCAAAAGAAGCATAACCACCTTTGAAAATTCCGTTCCGTTCTCAATGGCTTTTACGATAAATCTCAAAAGAAAAACCGAGTAAAACATCTCTCCTACTCTGTAGATAAGCCAGTGCATAAGCTCGCAAACCACTCCCATGGGACACGCTTCCCATATAAGGCGTATCATGTAAAAATTATTTTTAATCGCTTTCATTCCTATCCCCCCTTAAACTAAAAAAGCGCGTCACCGAAGCAACGCGCCGAAAAATACATTGCTCCGATTGCTGCGACACAACTTTCCTGCGAAATACGAACGGGAAAACGGAGAATGTATTTTTATACAAAATATCATTCCCATTCGTATCTGCGCTTATTCAGTTGTGCCGCAACTATAGTTTACCATAAAATTTCTGTTTTGTAAATACTAATTATTTTTATTTTCAAAAATCAGTCTCCGGCACAGACATATGCCCATGCCGGAGGTTTATGCCTTTATCTCTGTGCCGTTCTTGAAAGCAACCGATATATCCTCTTTGGAATTGACCGTTATATAGTCCGCCATACTAAGCCACAGGCTATCATCAAATTCTGTTACCGTGCCGCTCTGTTTTTTAAGATTTTTTATAAACTTATTCATATCCTCGCATCGCGGGCTTATCGCCTTATCGCTTTCCCCTGTATCAAACAGTATTGACCTTATCAATTTAAAGTCCGATAAAATCTGTGACTTGTCTGTAATGAGCTTATTCATCGCCGATACAAAAATTTTCTTTATGGTATCCTCGTCAAGATGAGGCGTTCCGCACTTCCTGTCATTATCGAATTTATGATTACACTGCCATACCGCGCGTCGATATTTATCATTACTGTGCCACACCTTTGAGCCGTACCAACCCCCGCACTCACCGCACTTGATTTTGCCCGAAAATATGCTGACGCCGCTTCGTCGGTTTTTCCCTTCCTTTTGAGTCTGCATCAGCTTTTGAACCATGTCAAAGGTTATACTGTCAATGATTGCCTTATGGTTGTTTTTTACATAATATTGAGGGACTTCGCCATTATTGATTTTTTTCTTTTTAGTGAGAAAATCCGCTGTGTACGTTTTTTGCAGCAGTGCGTCACCCTTGTATTTTTCATTTGTAAGGATACTTTTTATTGTGCTTGCGTACCATGTTGACTTTCCTGCCGGAGTGGGTATGCCCTCATCCGTAAGTGTTCTTGCGATTGCGTATGTACTTTGTCCTATAAGAAACATTCCGTAAATCCTGCGTACCAGCTTTGCCTGTTCATCATTAATTACAAGGCTGCCGTCCACGCCCCTGTCATAGCCAAGAAAGCTCTTGAACGGCACCGTTACCTTTCCGTCCGCGAATCTGCGTCTTTGTCCCCATGTGCAGTTCTCGGAAATTGAACGAGCCTCCTCCTGAGCAATACTTGACATAATGGTAAGCAGTAATTCGCCCTTACTGTCAAACGTCCGTATATTTTCTTTTTCAAAATAACACTCAACACCGTGTTCCCTGAGTTTTCTTATTGCGGTAAGACTGTCAACCGTATTTCTCGCGAAACGGCTTACGGATTTTGTTATTATCAAATCAATCTTTCCGTCAAGCGCGTCCTTCACCATTTGCTTGAAACCATTTCTGTGCTTTGTGCTTGTTCCGGTTATGCCCGAATCTGTGTACATGCCCGCAAATTCCCAATCCGCGCGGCTTTTTATGTAATCGGTGTAATATCTGATCTGTGCCTCATAGCTTGTGAGCTGTTCCTCCATATCCGTTGAAACTCTCGCGTATGCCGCGACTCTGCGGCTCGATAAATCATTTATCGGCGCCGCTGTAAAACGGTTTACAGTCGCCGGAATCGCATGCACCACTCTCTCTGCCAATTTTCTCACCCTTTCCTGTTCCGCCTGATAAATTCCGTTTGAACCGCGTCAAAAACGGATTTGTCAATAATGGCTTCATGCGTATTCTCCGCGAAATACCTCGGCAGTTCGCCGTTATTCTTTTTGCGCCGCTTTGAAATAGGGTCGTCAACAAAGCTTTTCTGAAAAAGCATATTTCCCGTATAGGTAATATTTTTGAGGATTGTCCGTATACTGAAATCCGACCACTTACAGCCGGCTCTTGTCGTTATGCCGTTATCGTTCAAATCAAGCGCTATTTTGCGCGGCGTTTTTCCTGTAAGGTATTCATTAAAAATACGTTTTACAATTTCCGCCTCCGCCGGTACAATCACTAAGGTATCGCCCTGCCATGTATAACCGAAAACACGTGCTCTGCCATTTGGTATACCCTGTGCAAATCGTTTTCTTGCCGCCCATTTCACATTTTCTGAAATACTCCTGCTTTCCTCCTGTGCAAATGACGCAAGAATTGACAGCATCAATTCACCGTCATGAGTCATAGAATTGATATTTTCCTTTTCAAAACGCACCTCAACTCCAAGCTCCTTCAAATGCCGAACCGTGCTTAACAGGTCAACTGTATTTCTTGCAAATCTCGAAATGGATTTTACAAGAATAATATCAATTTTACCCTCCTCGCAGTCCTTAATCATCCGTCTGAATTCATCGCGCTTATCTGTCAGATTACCCGTTATACCGCTATCCGCATATACGCCGGCGTAAATCCAGCGCGGATTTTTCTGTATGCAGCCGCTGTAGTAGCTCACCTGTGCGGAAAGCGAGTGCATAAGCCGTTTGGACTTCATTGAAACTCTCGCGTATGCAGCCACGCGTTTTTTTTGCGGTATCGCGGTGACGGAGCGTTCAATTTTTTTAATCTCTTTCATAGCTTATACCCGTACAGCAATGTACCAAAAATAGGACGGTACTTTTTAAGCATAATTGTATCGATTTTACGGTATTCTTCGTCGGTAACCGTGCCGTTTTTCTTTAGCTGTCTCAGGAGCGACATAGTTGTTTGATACGCTTTTTCACGCTCAAAATCCGCGTCATTCATCGCTGTCACCCTTTCCGAAACGCGCCGCAATATAGCACTCATGACCGCAATATTTTCTGCTCTTGTTTCCGTATGCGGCAAACGGCTTTTGGCAGTAAGCGCAATTAAAGCTATAAACAGCTTTTCTGTTTACCTGCTCCGGATGCGCGTTCCACCATTTCGTACGGCAAGTGCCGCTGCAAAATTTAGGTGTTTTACGTCCCGATACGCGATTAAGCTGTTTGCCGCATTGCTTGCAATACAGCTTATCTGATTGTTTATGAGCTTGCACGGTTATATTTTGTCTGCGGCAAAAGCTCTTTACCGTATTCTTTTTTACTCCTGTAATATCGGCTATTTTTGAATAGCTCGCCCCTCTTTCTCTCATTTTGATGATTTCCGATTTCTGTTTTCCGTCCATAAAAATTCCTCCTCCTGCGAATATATGACGCGTAATTTTGTCCATATGATTAAATTTTCAGGTTTTAACAGCAAAAGATAAAAACATTCAGCGCCTTGATCGCGAATATAAATTATGCTCTTATTCATCATCCGTTTTACTGATTGAGAGAACCTTTTAATTATTCCGTAAAATTTGGGACAGCTTGGGTGCAAAAATAGTTCGGAGTAAAATAAGACGGATAAAACATATTAAGAAAAATAAGCCGGCGTATTTTAATGTTATTTGAAAACGCTGTAAATACGGGCGCTTTTATAAATCCATGCGGTTAAATTGTATTAAATTCCAAGCTCTTATATCCTTCTGCACTTTCAACAAAGCAATGGCTGTCCTTGAAATGCTGACACAAACAGGCGCGAATATAATACCGATTATGAGCAGCGTATCGTATGAAACTGATACACGCTTCGGAAAAGCTGAACATTTCCGCGAATGTGTAAAAAATATGACAGGTAACGACATTATTCATACCATCAAGGATGCCGAGCCTATAGGTCCTAAGGATTTGCTGGATATTCTTGTTGTTCTGCCATGCACAGGAAATTCACTGGCAAAAATATCAAGCGGTATTGCGGATACTGCTGTCACAATGGCTGTCAAAGCTCATCTGCGCAATCAGAAGCCGGTTCTTATCGCCGTGTCAACAAATGACGGTCTTGGAACCGCCGCAAAAAACGTAGGTACTCTTTTAAACTGCAAAAATATATACTTCCTGCCGTTCTCTCAGGACGACTACATAAAAAAACCAAATTCGCTTGTAGCCGATTTTGAAAAACTGCCTGACGCAATCAAGGCAGCATTTGAAGGCAGACAATTACAGCCTGTTTTGGGCTTTTAATATAGATTTTGCACATTTGGGTGCAAAAAAACGACGTTCGCTCGGACGTCGTTTGTTTTTTATTACATATTATCTATTCTTGATTTTATATAGCTTTCAAGGTAATCGACTGTCTTATCGATACCCAGCTTACTGCTGTTGATGGAAATATCATAATTTCTTGAGTCGCCCCACTTGCCCGTACAGTAATAATTATGATATTCTTTTCTTTTCTTATCGTGCCGGTTCATTGTTGCTTCAGCTTCCGACGCTGACATATGTCTTATTGAGCTTACTCTCTCAATCTTTACTTTACGGTCTGCAAGTACAAAAATTGTTATAAGACAATCATATTCTTTCAAAATAGCCTCGCTGCATCGTCCGACAACAACAAACGACTTACCTTCCTTTGCTTTCTTCTGTAAATATTCAAACTGTATATTGGCAATATTCTCCTCGGGAGAATTACTGTAGCCGCGCACATTTCTTGATATAAAACGTTTTTTCGGAACTTCATCATACTTTTCAAGCAGAGTCGCGTCAAGTCCTCGTTCAACAGCAATTTCGCGAAGAAGATTGACATCGTATAAATCAAGTCCGAATCGCAGCGCAAGCGCGTCCGCGATTACATGACCGCCGCTTCCGTACTCACGGCCAATAGAAATTATTACCTGCTTATCCATAGTTATATCCTCCTTATAAGCTTTATTTAATTAACAATATCTTACAAATATACACAATGTGGAAACTGCCAATACAAGAATAGTAGCCGGAACCGCCTTTTTGCAATATGTACCCCAGCCGATAGGATAACCCTCTTTGTCCGCGACCGAAGTGCCGACAACGTTTGCTGACGCGCCGATTGGCGTCGCGCTTCCGCCTACATCCGTACCCATTGAAAGCGCCCATGCAAGAGTTCTTGTCAGCATAGCATCTCCGCCTGCCAATCCCTGAATAACAGGCACCATTGTCGCGGCAAACGGAATATTATCAACAAACGCGCTCGCTACGGCAGAAACCCATATTATAATCGCTGCCATTATCATCATATTGCCGCCGCTGATATTCTTTATTACATTCGCAATGATTGTCAAAATTCCTGTCTGCTCCAGTCCTCCGACCACAATAAATAATCCGATAAAAAACAACAGCGTCTTATAGTCCACCTTGCCGAGAATTTCCTTTACATCCTTTGCCGATGTGATTAGTGTTATTATTGCGATGAACACTCCGATAAACGCTACTGTCAGACCTGTCTGAGCATGAGTTATAAGCATAGCTACGGCTATAATGAATATTATACAGCTTATAACAAAGCTTCTCTTATTTGTTATTGCGTCTTCGGGTTTTGGCAGACTTGATATATCAATATTCCCGCCGCTGTTTTTCATTTCCTTACGGAATACAAAATAGAAAAATACCACTATCGCAACAAGCGAAATACCCGCGATAAGACCTGTATTTGAAATAAAATCGCCAAACGAATAGTGAAGCGATGTGCCTATAATAATGTTTGGCGGGTCCCCGCACATTGTCGCGCTGCCGCCAAGATTTGCACAGAATATTTCCGATAGAATCATAGGAATAGGATTGAACTTTAAAAGCTGTGCCAATTCGACTGTAACCGCCGCAAGGAACAATATAACCGTTATACTGTCTATGAACATCGCAAGCAAGGCTGACATAACCATAAATGTTATGAAAAGCGACATGGTTTTATAATTTACAAGCTTTGCCAGACGCATACAAAGCCATCTGAAAAATCCTGCCTTTGCCATGCCCTCAACCATAACCATCATACCGGCTATAAATATAATTGTTGCCCAGTTGATACCGCTTGATTCTTCCGTTGCCTCTCCTGCCGCATACCAGAAATCAAGCGTAAAAAAGCTATGTATATTGAGTGTTTCCCAAATCGCCCCCATATCGCGCATACAAACTCCGAATACCAGTACAAGCGTAAGAAGTCCGCATCCGAGCGTCACCCATTGCCTTTCAATTTTCTCCATGATTATCATCACAAACATAACCACAAAAATCGCTCCTGCCAAAATTTGCGCTGCTAACATTTTATTACCTCCCGCCGTTTTTTTCTTGTTTTCACGCGCTGTAGTCCAACACGCAATCAAAGAGAAGAATAACACATTTGTCCGTTTTTTTCAAGGGAAATTATACATAATAATACAATCTTTTTAAATAAATTTTTGTCAAAAAATGAATACATACAAATAAATTTGACATAACCCTTGATTTTTTCAAAGAAATCTGTTAGAATGTATATGTTTTTTATGGTTACAAAAAACAATGCAGTATGGTAGGAGGAAAGAATAATGGCGCCACAGCAAGGAACATTATTGTCTTACAGACCTGACATCAAGGTCTTGGACGCGACAATCCGCGACGGAGGATTGGTAAACAGCTTTTATTTCACTGATGAGTTCATAAAGAAGCTTTACAAGACGAACTTAAAAGCAGGAGTAGATTACATGGAATTTGGCTACAAGGCTTCAAAAGAGCTTTTCAGCACAGACAAATTCGGCAAGTGGAAGTTTTGCGATGAGGAGTCGATAAGAAGTATTGTCGGCGATAACGATACGGATATGAAGATTTCTGTTATGGCTGACGTTGGCAGAACGGATCTTGAGCATGACATCATCGACAAAAAGGACAGCGTAATCGATTTGGTACGTGTCGCAACGTATATCAACACTATTCCGGCAGCTATCGATATGGCGGAATACTGCAAGTCAAAGGGATATGAAACAAGTATCAATATCATGGCTATCTCAACAGCAAATGACAAGGATATTAAGTACGCGCTTGAGCTTATAGGCAAGAGCGGCGCGGATATGATTTATATCGTTGACAGCTACGGTTCAATGTATCCTGAACAAATCCGCGAGCTTTCTGAAATTTATCTGGAAGTCGGCACAAAGTACAACAAGGTTATCGGTATGCACGCTCACAACAATCAGCAGATGGCATTCGCAAATACCATCGAGGCTACTTCACGCGGCGTAAGTATGCTTGACGCCACAATGAGCGGTATGGGACGCGGCGCGGGCAACTGCGCTATGGAAGCGCTTCTTGGTTTCCTTAAAAATCCGCAGTACAAGCTTGACCCTGTTCTGAGATTTGTACAGAGCGAAATGCTTAAACTCAAGAAGGAAGGTCTTGTCTGGGGTTACGATATTCCGTATCTTCTTACGGGTATCCTTAATCTTCACCCGCGTTCAGCTATTGAATGTATACAAAATAACAACACAAATTATGCTGATTTCTTCAGGGATTTATGGGATAAGGAATGTTAAAAGCAGCAGGGACCGGCTATTAACCGCAAAGGCGGACAGCGTGCAGACGGTTTTATTGACAGTCTAACAGCGTGCAGACAGTTTTGTCTACACGCTGTAACGGCAGTTTATAGAACTGCCGTTTTTTTATATGTAATTAAAAAACTCCTATCCCCTCAAGCAATATTTTTATTCCGAGCAAAACAAGTATAATGCCGCCGCATAATTCCGCTTTGCTCTTATATTTATAACCAAACACGCTTCCAATCTTCACGCCGGCGGCGCTGCACACAAATGTAACACATCCTATAAACGAAACAGCCGCAATTATATTAACGTCAAGAAAGGCAAAGGTGACACCGACCGCAAGGGCATCAATGCTTGTCGCTATTGCCAGAATAAGCATGGTACGGAATTCCATTGAGGCGTCAACACCGCCTTCCTCCTTGCCAAGCGCTTCCTTTATCATATTTATGCCAATAAGTCCAAGCAAAACAAAAGCAATCCAATGGTCATAATTTGTTACATAATCCGAAAATCCGCTTCCAAGCAAATAACCGATTAAAGGCATCAATGCCTGAAATCCGCCGAACCATACCCCAGCTATACACATATGCTTAAACTTAATTCTGCCAAGCGAGAGTCCCTTACAGACAGATACGGCAAACGCGTCCATTGAAAGACCTATTGCCAGTATAAAAAGCTCCGGTATACCCATATTTATCCTCCTTTGCTTACCCTATAATTTCTTATGATATCAACAGCAAATAAACCATATATGCAAGATATATCAGTATCATCACTATTCCGTCCGCGCGTTTTATATTCTTTTTCACTAATGCCAGCAGATACGTAAATCCCATAACTCCGATGAGCACAAATATATCAATAATTGTATTCAGACTGTCTTTTGGTATAATATCCCCAATAGTCGCGGAAATACCAAGTATAAACAATATATTGAACACGTTTGAACCAATCACGTTGCCGACCGCGATATCATTCTGATTTTTCTTTGCTGCCACCATAGATGTTACAAGCTCCGGAAGCGATGTGCCAATCGCGACAACCGTAAGCGCGACAACCTTTTCGCTGAGTCCTGCTGTGACCGCAAGCGACTTTGCGCCGTTAACGGTAAGCTGTCCGCCTATAACAACGCCGGCAAGTCCGATAACCATAAGTAAAATACACTTTCCCATCGACATATATTTTTCATCCGCATTGTTTTCCGGCTGTTCAGGCAGAGCCTCTTTCTTTCCCGATATAACGGAATATATCATAAACACCGCAAACACAGCAAGAAGAACAATTCCGTCAAATCGCGTAAGACCGGACGGTCCGATATTCATTGTAAGCATAAGCGCGAGAAGCAGAACCGTTATACCAAGACAGAACGGGAAATCCCTTTTTAAAAGGTTCTTCTTTACTGTAACCGGCGAAAACAACGCGCTTGCGCCAAGCACAACAAGTGTGTTGAACACGTTTGAACCGATTACATTTCCTATCGCGATTTCATTGCTGTTCTGTATTGACGCGGTGATACTTACCGCCGCCTCGGGCAAGCTCGTGCCGAACGCGACAACCGTAAGTCCGACAACATACGCGGGAATTCTCAATTTTTCCGACAACGCGCAAGCGCCGTCAACAAAAAAATCCGCGCCCTTTACAAGCAGCACAAAACCGACCAAAAGCATTACAATCATTAATATTATGTTCATTTTTCTCCTCCGTTTTTTACAAATGATTTTTCCGTTTGCGAAAAAGAAAAAGACTTTTAGCACACATAAGTGTAATAAAAGTCTTGTTACTTACTGAATGGACGGGATTTCTCCGGTTATGGCGACCCATTCAACGAATATACGTGAACTACTCCCTTTTAAAACCTGGAATAATTATACGATATTTTGCGCCGTGTGTCAACCATTTTTACTTAATTCCGTATTTGGACACAAAGCATAATTCTTCTTCAATACGCAGCAGTTGATTATACTTTGCAACTCTGTCTGTTCTGCTTGGCGCGCCTGTCTTTATTTGTCCGCTGTTCAATGCCACGGCTATATCCGCGATTGTTGTATCCTCTGTTTCTCCGCTTCTGTGTGAAATAACGGCGCTATAACCGTTTCTGTGTGCCATTTCAACCGCGTCAAGCGTTTCAGACAGTGTGCCTATCTGATTTACCTTTACCAGTATTGAATTGCCAACGCCGAGATTTATTCCCCTTGCAAGACGTTTTGGATTGGTTACAAACAAATCATCGCCAACAAGCTGTATCCTGTCGCCAAGTCTGTCAGTGAGCAGCTTCCACCCCTCCCAGTCATCCTCTCCAAGTCCGTCCTCTATCGAGAATATCGGATATTTACCGCAAAGATTGTCCCAGTAGTCCACAAGCTCCTGCGCTGTTTTCTTGGTTCCCGACTTTGGCAGAAGATATGTGCCGTCCTTCTGTGCCCATTCGGAAGATGCCGCGTCAATAGCAATTTTAAAATCATCGCCCGCCTTATAGCCTGCCCTGTCTATTGCGTTGACAATCACTTCAAGCGCCTGTTCATCTGTTTCAAGATTTGGTGCAAATCCGCCCTCATCGCCTACGGCAGTTGTATTACCCATTTCCGAAAGCACATTTTTCAGTTCATGGAATACCTCGCTGCACCATCTAAGACCCTGTCTGAATGACCTTGCCCCAAACGGCATTATCATAAATTCCTGTATATCAACATTATTATTCGCGTGCGCGCCGCCGTTTAAAATGTTCATCATCGGAACCGGCAATATATGTGAATTGACGCCTCCGATATACTGGAACAGCGGTATATCCAGGCTATCCGCCGCCGCGCGCGCAACCGCAAGCGACACTCCCAGTATTGCATTCGCGCCAAGGTTTGACTTATTCTCTGTTCCGTCCATTTCGCACATCTTCATATCTATTGAACGCTGGTCAAGCACATTCATGCCGATAAGCGCCTCCGCAATTTTTTCATTCACATTGTTAACCGCGTTTTTGACGCCCTTACCGCCATAGCGTTTACTGTCCCCGTCACGCAGCTCCACTGCCTCAAACACACCGGTTGACGCGCCGGACGGAACAATCGCCCGTCCGTATCCGCATTCTGTCTGCACCTCCGCTTCAACCGTGGGATTGCCTCTTGAATCCATAACCTCTCTTGCAAATACATCAATAATTTCAATATACTGTTTCATAATCGCACCTCCAAATGTTTTAGTATTGCATTTCTATTATTAGCAATAAATTCCTTTTGTATACACTGGAAAGTAAATACATTGACTAATCCTGTTTACACGTGTATAATCAAGATATACAAACATATTCTGACACAAAAAATATAAAGCAAAAAAATACGGAAGGGAGTTATCTACATATGAAAAAGGTTATATGCGCGGCTCTTGCCGCAATACTTTCGCTTACATCTCTCACTGCTTTTGCTCAGGGAGCAATACCGGATCATATGGGTACAAGTATGGAGGGTATGGAAATCGGCACCGCGGAGTTAAATTCATCTGTGAAATCATACTCGCGCCTGTTCAAGCAGGCGGGCGACCAATACGGAGTTGATCCGAATCTTCTTGCGGCAATATGTATGCAGGAATCCTCGGGTATAAATTACAGCTATCGTCCCGACGGAACACCGTATCCCGCATGGGGAATTATGCAGATTGAATATACGCTGGAAAGCGCGTTTCGTAAATTCGGAGAGGATACAACCGGCGAGAGCTGGACTCTCGAGGACAGACTTGACGAAGAAAAGGCGATTCCTTTTGCGGCATTTCTTTTATCACAGTCGCTTATACGATATGATTGTGACTATATGAAGATGATACAGTCGTACAATTTCGGACAGACTGTGTTGAATCGTATAATTGAAGCAAAGGGTGATGATTGGCTTGATGAGCGGAAAAATGCCGCAAAATATGCCACAAACTGGCAATACGAAACTTACGGCGATGCCGAGTACATAGAACACGTCCTCAGATTTTATCATAACGACATTGACTATGACGGCGCAAAGGTGCGTATAAACGGTGAGCTTCTTGAATTTGATAATCAGTACCCCATACTTGAAACAGTTAATGATAAAACATATACGCTTATACCAATCAGAGGTGTCAGCGAGGCGCTCGACGCGAATGTTAAATGGGATGAAAAAGCGAGATCCGTAGAAATCGAAAAAGACGGACACGAAATTACTCTTTTCATTGACGAAGATACAGCATTGCTTAACGGTGAGAAAGTTGAACTTGAATTGTGCGCGACAATAAAGAACGGCAGAACAATGGTTCCGCTGCGTTTTGTCATGGAGGCGTTCGATGTTGAGGTTGACTGGGACGGTGAAACGCGCACAGTCGAAATAATAAAGTAAGCCGCTCCTTTAATATGAAATAATTTTCAACTTTTTTCTGAAAAAATATTGACATATTGTAAATTTTATTGTAGAATACCAATATAGTATAGAAAGAGGTATAATATTATGAATTACTTTACATCAGTAAAATTTGATAACCTCCTACTCCTAAGCTGATTTGGCAATGTGGTCGTCAGTTTAGTTTTTCTGTACTGAGCGGGTATTGAAATTATGCTGGGTCACATTGTGGCTCAGCTTTTTTGTTTAATTAAAAAGACGGCTTATGTCCGTCGGAAAGGCAGATTTATTATGAACTATCAGAAATATCAGAAAATGTACTATCCGGTTCCGCTTGAAAACCGCGAATGGCCTGCAAATGAAATTACAAAAGCGCCAATCTGGTGCAGTGTGGATCTTCGTGACGGTAATCAGGCGCTTTATTCGCCGATGACAACAGATGAAAAAATCGAATTCTTCAAGTTCCTTGTTAAACTTGGCTTTAAAGAAATTGAAGTTGGTTTCCCTGCCGCTTCACACACCGAATTTGAATTTGTACGCCGTCTGATTGATGAAAATATTATACCTGACGATGTTACAATTCAGGTTCTTACACAGGCTCGCGAGCATATAATAGCCAAAACAATCGATGCGCTGAAAGGCGCAAAAAACGCCGTTATTCACCTTTATAATTCAACTTCAACACTGCAGCGCGAAGTTGTATTCCGCAAGAGCAAAGAGGAGATAAAGCAGCTTGCGGTAGACGGCGCGAAACTTGTGACAAGCCTTGTTTCAGGTCAGCTTGACGGTAATATCAGATATGAATATTCGCCGGAGAGCTTTACCTGTACCGAAATGGACTACGCGGCTGAGGTTACAAACGCTGTGCTTGACGTATTCAAGCCGTCAGAAAACAACAAGGTTATTGTAAATCTTCCGTCAACAATCGAGGTTGCGACAGCCAATGTTTACGCTGACCAGATTGAATATATGTGCAAGCATCTGAACAACCGCGAAAATCTTATTGTCAGCGTTCATGCCCACAATGACCGCGGCACAGGTGTCGCCTCAAGCGAATTGGCTCTTCTTGCAGGCGCGGACAGAGTTGAGGGAACAATTTTCGGCAACGGAGAAAGAACAGGCAACACAGACCTTATCACAGTCGCGCTTAATATGTTCTGTCAGGGTATTGATCCTGAGCTTAACCTTGAAAACATTGATGAAATAATTGAGGTATTTGAAAAATATAACCGTTTGCCAATCCACCCAAGACATCCTTATGCCGGCGAAATGGCATATGTCGCATTCTCCGGTTCGCATCAGGACGCAATCAAAAAGAGTATGGATATGTTCGGTGAAAGTCCTGAAAACAAATGGGCCAATCCTTATCTTACAATCGACCCTACAGACATAGGCAGAAAGTATGAGCCGATTCTTATAAACAGTCAGTCAGGTAAGGGCGGTGTAAGCTACATAATGGAAAACAAGTACGGCTACACCCTCCCAAAGCCCATGCTGGTTGAATTTGCCGCTATCATTAATGATATGTCGGATGAAAAGAAAACCGTGCTTTCAAATCACGAAATACATCAGGCATTCAAGGATATTTATGTTAACGTAATCACGCCTATAAAGACGCGTTTCTATCGTTCAAGCGAAGAAGATTCCTTCACGCTTCTTTCCGCGACAATAGAAGTAAACAGTAAGGTTTCATCAATTGAAGGCAAGGGTAACGGGCCTCTTGACGCGCTTTGCAACGCCCTGAGAACATATCTTAAAGAGGATTTTGAAATAAGCAGCTATACCGAGCATGCGCTTGAACGTTCATCAAATTCAAAGGCTGCGGCTTATATTGCAATCAAAAAGGGCGAAAAGACTTATTGGGGCGCCGGTGTTGACGCAAACATCAATACTGCTTCTATATACGCGCTTATTTCAGCAGTAAACAGAATGCTTAAAAGCAAATAAATATTAATTATCATGAGGGGCTGCTATTACGCGGCCTTTTTTGATATAATATAAGTATATATGAATGTAATATGCAGCATACTTAATTTTAGAAGGAGGCAAAGCAATGAATATATATGAACTTGAGCCAAAAAACGTATTCCGGTTTTTTTCTGAAATATCACAAATACCGCACGGTTCCGGTAATACGGAACAAATTGCAGAGTATTTTATAAATTTTGCTAAAGAGCGTAATCTCAAAGCATACAAGGACGATTGCGGAAACATAATGATATTTGCAAAGGGAACAGCCGGATATGAAAACAGCGACAGTGTTATCCTGCAGGGGCATATGGATATGGTGTGCGAAACCGCGCCCGACTGCGCGAAAGATATGTCAAAAGAGGGGCTGACACTTCTGACAGACGGCAATCGCGTATGGGCAGACGGTACAACGCTTGGCGGTGACGACGGTATTGCTGCGGCATACGCGCTTGCAATACTCGATGATTCCGCAATTCCACACCCGCCGCTTGAGGTGCTTCTAACGCGTGACGAGGAAATCGGCATGGTTGGCGCGAGAGGACTTGACGCATCTCATCTTCGCGGCAAACGTCTTATTAATATTGATTCGGAGGACGAGGGTATTATAACAGTAAGCTGCGCAGGGGGTGTGGATGCGAAATGCAAAATTCCGATTGATTATGCTCTCAGTAATACGTCCGATACCGCGTTTAAAATTACAATAAGCGGACTATGCGGCGGTCATTCCGGTGTTGATATCAACAAAGGCAGACAAAACGCCATTGTTCTGCTTGGACGGTTGCTTGACTTTATCCGCTCCGCCGTTAAAATCAATATCGCCGATATACGCGGAGGCGGCAAAAGAAATGTGATAGCAAATACAGCCGCAGCCGTAATCTGTACGGATAATCCCGTAAAACTAACAGAGCTTTTAAGCGATTTTACTGACGTTATAAAAAACGAATTGAAAATTACCGAACCCGATATAACCATAGAAAGCACAGAAACCCGGCTCCCGTCTGAATATGCCGATGATGAAAGCACGAAAAAAATGATATTTACACTTTTCCATACAATAAATGGCGTGCAGGAAATGAATCCGTCTGAATCAACAATGGTGCAAACATCTCTTAATCTTGGTACAGTCAGCATTTCGGATAATATGATGATTCTCGAATATCTGATACGCAGCAATGTAGCCGCGGGAAAACAAACTGTTACGGATAAGCTGACATCGTTTATACATTATCTCGGCGGAACAACCGCTCTTGACGCGGATTATCCGCCATGGGAGTATAAAACAGAGTCGCCCCTCCGCAATATAATGACACAGTCATTCAAATCGATTTACGGTTATGAGCCGCAAATTGAATCCATGCACGCCGGTGTTGAATGCGGCATATTCACTGAAAAGCTCGGAGATATTGATATGGTTTCAATAGGACCAAATCTGCGTAATATCCACACTTACAGCGAATATATGGACGTTGCCTCTGTCAAACGCACATGGTATTATATACTTGAAGTACTGAAAAATTTAAAATAATCTAAAAGGGGCGGCCCTTGCGGTCGTCCCTGCATTCTATAAACAAATTTTGCATGGTCTGTCCAATTTATCGATAGTCTGAAATGTTATCCGAATATACTCATCATCTGCGCAACGATAAGTCCTCCTCCTGTTCCGACAACGTATCCAAGCAATGCCATGACTATGCCTACCGGTACAAACGCGCTGCCGTATGTTCCGGCAAGCACCGGCGCTGTCGCGGTTCCGCCGATGTTCGCAAGCGACGCAACCGCGCAAGTAAATATATCAAGCTTTAACAGCTTTGCGAGAATAAGCATAATTCCGACATGAATAAAAAGTATTATAAATCCCGAAAACAGCCATGCCGGAGCATTACCTATACTTCCCAAATCCGCGCGCGATGCAATAAGCGCGATTACGATATACAGAAGCACATTCGAAATTTCTTCCGTACCCTTCAGCTTTCCGAAAGGTGTGAGAGCAAGCGCAACACCGAGAGCTGTTACAATAAGCACTGTCCATGTTGCCTTATCAAAGAAAGGAATTACAGAATTAATCGCATTGCCTGCAATCTGTGAAAGCGCTGAAACAATCAATCCTGAACCAAGCAAAATAATTATATTCTGCCATACAAGCGGCTTTGTGTTTGACCTTGCTTCAGCCTCAAGCGACTGTCCGACTTCGTCAATAACCCGTGTATCAGCCTTTGTCCACTTATTGAATTTCTTTGAAAATCCGATAGCCCACAAAAGGAACATTACATACAGTGTGGCGCATATTGAGTCCATAACAAGCGCATATGCCATTGTTGACTCGTCCACATCCAGCGCCGCCTGAATCGCGAGCATATTGCCTCCGCCGCCCATCCAGCTTCCGCAAAGCGAGCCAAGCGCTTTCCATGCGCCCTCTCCAAGCACACCGTGCATAATTGCATATGATACAAAAAATCCCAGTCCGATTGATATGGTTGCCGCAAAAAAGCCTATAAGCATTTTAGGTCCGAGTCTTATAATCTTTTTCAAATCACACCGCAAAAGCATTATAAACAGCATCGCGTATAAAAGCGGATTTTTCAAAGCGCTGTACGCCTGAGCCGTCGCGTCCAAATCCCAGAGCTTAAGCGTGCACAGCACCATAAGTCCAAGATATATAAGAACAATGGGCGGCGCAAATCTAAAAATATTCCGCGCCGCCTTTCCTTTGAATATAAACGGCAGACAAATCAGTATTGCGGCTATGAATACCAATGCCGCAATGTAGAGAAAACCATCTTTAATCATCTTTAATCCTCCATATAAATTATTTTGTTATACTAATTTCAAAAAAATGTAATACAGCATAAATTGAATATTAAAGCAACATATGATATGATTAAACCGATATGTTACAGGGGGTGTAAAAATGGCTAAAAAGCCTGTTACGTATAAGGTAAGCATGGAACAGCTTGAAAATTATGTTTCACAGGATAATAAAAAGAAATTTTTCCGCAAACCGGATTTTTCAAGATTCCGTGACCCTGATTATCGTAATTATGTAATAAGAAGAACTATAATATATATCTCTCTTGCCGCGTTCTGCACGTTATTTATGTTGCTTCTGTCAGCATCAACCAGTCCGCTATACGCGGATTATTGCGACGGTGATTCAAGTATATTCATGCTCATCGGCAAGGCTGTATCAAAAGGAAAAAACGTCTACACTGATTATTTTGACCACAAAGGCCCGATTTTATTTTATATTAACGCGCTCGGCTTTTATATGACAGGCACAAAAATCGGTGTATTCATAATACAATGTATTATTCTTTCCATAACGTCAATTTTCATGTACAAAACAGCACGCATATTTACAAAGACTGTACGTTCGATTATATGTGTTGTCATTGCAATACTTGCCTTCGCGTCGACTATAAGCGATGGAAATCTGAGTGAGGAGTATTGTATGCTTTTCTGTATGATACCGATATATCTTGCGGTTAAGTTTTACACAAAAACACCGGACGAAACACATCCTCCTCTCTATGTAATCACATACGGAATATGCTTCGCGATATGCGCGTTTATACGTATCAATAACGGTGTTATGATTGGCGGCGTTGTGCTTGTGGCAATAGTCACGGATTTTGTCAGCGACCATATCCGCAGCGCTCTGATGAATATATTGTATTTCTTTCTCGGCGTACTGATTGTATTTGTGCCTGTGAGCCTTTTCTTTATCATCAAAGGCTCTTTTGGCGAAATGATTTTTGCGACATTTACATTCAACTTTCTGTATGCCGCCGAAGGCTCGTCAGAAAAAACAATTTCCGCGGTATCCGTATTGCTTAAGTGGGCATTGCCGATAATAGCGCTTATTGTTTTATCAATACTTTTTGCTAAAAGACTCGGGCCGAAGGTCGCGTCGCTTATAACCGCTGTATCTGTATTTGCGCTGATACCGATACTTATGGGCTTTTGCTACACGCATTATTACACTACATTGATACCGCTTATTGCCCTTTACTGCGCGTTGTTTTTCTTTATCGCCGGAAAACGTGTCACGTTTTTGTCGGTTTTGCTCTGTGTTGTGATGGCTTTGCCGCTTTACAACTATTTTATAACATTTTCATTTAATGTAAACCACTATTCACAAAAGCTGTATAAGCAGAGCAACCCAACAGTTTATAATGATATACATTCAGATATCCATTACAGCGCGACAGAGCTTTCAAAATATATTCCGGATGAGGACAGGGACAGTGTTTTTGGATATAATGTCTCTTCCGCATGGTTTTTGGAGGCGGATATTATGCCGTGCTACAGACTGTTTACCCTTCAGGAATCATGGGCGGAGCATTATCCCGACTTTGGCAGGCAGATTAATCAGATGATGATTGATACCCCTCCGAAATGGGTTATCATCCACAATATGGACAGCATACAGAGCAGACAGTTCATTAATATTATAAATGACAATTATAAACTCGAAAGCGAATTCGGTTATGACCTGCTTTATCATCACAAATAAAAAGATTTTTTAAC
>CAZWLT010000015.1:0-1515 GCA_964634915.1 uncultured Clostridium sp.
GAACTGCTTTTTTATATAAACATATATGCCGCGCAGCCGATAATTCCGGCGCCAATCATAATCCATATCTGATTTGGTTTAAAAATTCTCAGCGCCGCAAGCGCCGCGGCAAATATCGCCGCCGCAACAAAGTCCGTATTTTCCGTACTTAGCGCAAAACCGTTTCCCTGCCATATCGAAAGAGTCAAAATAGAAAGACCGGCTGACGCAATCATGGCGACAACCGCCGGACGAAGTCCGTTCATAACGCCCTTCATCAAGGACATTTCTTTGTATCTGTAATATAGCTTCGCAAGCGCTATGGCAATAATCGTTGACGGAAGAATACAGCCTACCGTTGCAACAATCGCGCCCGTTATCCCCGCAAGCTGCATTCCGACAAATGACGCGGAATTTACAGCAATAGGCCCGGGGGTCATCTGCGAAATCGTTATTATATCCGAAAACGCGTTCATATCCAGCCATCCATGAATATTTACAATCTGATTCTGTATCAGCGGCATCGCGGCATATCCGCCCCCAAAGCTGAACAGTCCAATCTGAAAGAAACTCAGGAACAAAAGCAAAAGTATCATCCGACGTCCTCCCCTTTCTTAGGACGCATGAAAACCGCGCCTATAATTCCGCATATTATCACTATATAAATAACGTTTATATTAAAAATATGTGTCAGCGTAAATGCCGCGAGCATAATGAGTATCGGAAAAATACGTTTATCCTTTATAATATTCCCCGCCATTGTTATAACCACATCTATAATAACAGCCGATACTCCCGCCCGCATTCCTTTCAGCACAAAGCTGACTATTCTGTTATCACGGAATGCTTTATAAAACAACGAAATCACAGACAATATAACAAGCGGCGGAATAACCGTTCCGAAAACAGCGGTTATGGCGCCCTTTATCCCCGCAATTCTGTAGCCTATAAGCACAGAAGCGTTAACAGCTATCGCTCCGGGTGTTGATTGCGCTATCGCAATCAGGTCGAGCATTTCTTTTTCATCAATCCATCCAAGTCCGTCCACAAACTTCCTTTTCAGCATAGGTATTATCACAAACCCTCCGCCAAATGTAAACGCGCTTATCTGCAAGGTTGAAAAAAACAGTATGAGATACATTTTTATTCCTTTTTTCAAAACCTGTCACCTCCGTAAATTCAAATGACATTATATACCAAAAGAACATCACAGTCAATTCTTACACGTCAATTCTTAACTTTTATCTTGAATTTACCGTTTTAATATGGTATGATTATTTTATCATATCACCAAGGGGGAATAACTTTGAAAAAAATACTCGCTGCCCTGATTGCGGCATCTGTAATATTTGGAGGATTCGGTGTTTATGCCGAGCCGATATCAACACCGGCGCCGACCCAAACAACAGCGCCGACAGCGACTCCGGATGGAAGTCCTGCTCCGGATAATACATCCGAACCGGAAGAAACAGCGGCTCCGACGGCTTCCGATACGCCGGATGCCTCGCCAACCGCCGCGCCGGCGCCGCCGGAAAC
>CAZWLT010000015.1:1615-18595 GCA_964634915.1 uncultured Clostridium sp.
CGGCTTCCGATACGCCGGATGCCTCGCCAACCGCCGCGCCGGCGCCGCCGGAAACGCCGCCGGAAATAGAAATGTCCGCAAAATTTAAGCTGGATATCGAAATTAAAAAGCATAAGTACATAAAATCAACAAATGCGGTTATTGAGCTTTACAACAGCAAAGGCGAATTACTTGGCTCACAGCTTCGTTATGTTGGATGGGACACTCCTTCGGTAAGTATGGAATTTGATGTGCCACAATACAGAATGGGCGAAAAATTCAAGCTGAAACTCGTTTCAGGACTTCGTTCCATAAGATACTATGACGAAAAAGCCGTTGAAGGCGAAACGCTTGAGGTTGAAACATACGGTTACCTTAATGACAGCGGCGAATACACACAGTGTAACGGCGCTTTGATTGAAGGTAATCCGGATTTTGACAAAGAAATACGTATGTATGTCACAAACAAGTGGCTTGACGAAGTCACACCGCATGTCAGAATTGTTGACGGCATGACAATGATGCCTGTGAGAGCAATCGGTGAAGCAATGGGGCTGAAGGTTGATTACAATTCCGATGATGACAGTGTCGCATGCTCAGCGGGAGCAAACACCGTGGTATTCTACGCGAACAACATATATATGACTATATTCGGCGAGGGTGTAAATTCTCCGCATGAAACCGTTTATATTGAAGGCTCGCTTTTTGTGCCGGTAAGAAGTCTTGCGGAGGCATTTGACTGCACAGTCGAATCAGCGGATTACGGCGATTATATGGACGTTTTAATAGGCGAATCTCCTTATGTGCGTGAAATCCGAAACCAAATACCTGTTAACCGTGACGGAATCGGCAGTAAGACGAACTATCTTGTATGGGTCTCAAAGCACGAATACAAGGTAAGAGTTTACGGCGGTCAGCAATATAACTGGGAACTGCTTAACGAATTTCCATGCGCGCTTGGCGCGTGGGACACACCGACAATTACAGGTCAGTTTGAATATTTGGAACGTACTCAATGGAACTATCCGGGATATTATGTAGGTCCGGTACTGAGATTCTATAACGGCTACGCGCTTCATTCAACACTGCTTTATTACGGCGGCGGCGAATATGACGGACGCGTCGGCGTTAATATCTCTCATGGCTGCGTAAGACTTCACCCTCAGGATATCAACTGGATTGCAGACACTATTCCATTCGGAACAAGAATTTACATAACAGAATAAGAATACCTCGCGCATACACCTCAAAAATATATTGGGGTGTATTTTTTTATAAAAAAGGAGGCTAAAAAAAGAAGCTGTTTAAAAATGACTTTTTAAACAGCCTCTCATTATTCAAATATTTATCTTTCAAATCAGAAGTCAACTTCCGTTCCGTAGTATGTACATACGAACAGCTTCTCCATCTGCTGAGGAGTAATCGGACGCGGGTTTGAACCCGTACACGCGTCACCTACCGCAAGCTCCGCAATAGTCGCGATCTTTTCCTTAAACTCATCTTCATTTACGCCAAATTCCTTCAATGTCTTAGGAATGTTCATTGCTCTGTTGAATTCTTCAATTTTCTCGATAAGAGCGTTA
This sequence comes from uncultured Clostridium sp., assembly GCA_964634915.1. GTDB lineage: Bacteria > Bacillota > Clostridia > UBA1381 > UBA1381 > Hominilimicola. The sequence continues at coordinate 3,178 of CAZWLT010000015.1, forward strand.
ACCTGAGCCTTTTCCGAAGTGCCGCCAAGACCAACACGTCTTGCGATATCAGCATACCTTCTCATTGCCTCCGGTTCATGCGCGTTATATTTAATTACATATGGAAGATAGATTGCGTTTGCGCAGCCATGAGGAATATGTCCCGTTGAGAAAGCGGCGCCTGTCTTATGAGCCATTGAGTGTACTATACCAAGCAAAGCGTTTGAGAATGCCTGACCTGCAAGACACTGCGCGTAGTGCATCTGCTCTCTTGCGTCCATATCGCCAAGATATGACTGAGGAAGATAATCAAATACCATTTCAATGGCTTTGATTGCAAGAGGGTCTGTAAACGGCGAGTTCAATGTTGAAACGTATGCTTCGATTGCGTGCGTCAGAGCGTCCATACCGGTGTACGCAACCTGCTTGATAGGAAGCGTCGCAACAAGGTCAGGATCAACAATGGCAATGTCCGGCGTAATTTCAAAGTCCGCAAGAGGATACTTAACACCCTTTGCATAGTCTGTGATAACCGAGAAAGCTGTTACTTCCGTTGCGGTACCTGATGTTGAAGGAATCGCGACAAATTTTGCTTTTGTTCTCAGCTTAGGGAAATTAAACGGAATACAAAGCTCCTCAAAAGTTGTTTGGGGATACTCATAGAACGCCCACATAGCCTTTGCGGCGTCAATCGGAGAACCGCCGCCGATTGCGACAATTACATCCGGCTGAAATTCCGTCATCTTTGCGGCGCCCTTCATAACCGTTTCAACTGACGGGTCAGGCTCAACACCCTCAAAGAATGCAACCTCCATGCCGCCTTCCTTAAGATAAGCTTCAACCTTGTCCAGAAAACCGGCCTTTCTCATTGAGCTGCCGCCGGAAACAACGATTGCCTTCTTTCCGTCGATATTCTTCAGATTTTCAAGAGAACCTTTTCCGTAATACATATCTCTTGGCAGTGTAAATCTTCCCATAGTAATAACCTCCTAAAATAATAAAATAGCTGTTAAATCCTTAACAATCTAACAGCTATATTATATCATTTCCAAAAAATTTTTTCAATATATTTGTACAAGTTTACAGAAATTTTACTTTTTGCATAATTTTGCTTGTGCTAATTTGTACGTTTTTTCGTATCATATTTATCCGACATTAAAAAATCTGGTCGCTATGGCAAAATAGATCATAATAGATGCCGCGTCAACAATCGTTGTGATAAGCGGAGCCGCCATTACGGCGGGGTCCAGCTTACACCTTTTTGCCAGCATAGGCAGCGTGCAGCCAATAAACTGGGACAGAATAACTATTCCGATTATAGACAGACTTACCACTGCCGCAATTTTCAAATCGCCCTCCATAATCCATATACGCGCTCCGTTTACAAATGCCAGCACGACACTTATAATAAGTGAAATACGCAGTTCCGTAAATACAACCTTAAAAAAGTCGCGAAGTCTGATTTCATCAACGCTCATACCGCGTATTATCATCGTCGAGCTTTGCGAGCCGCAGTTGCCGCCCGTACTCATAAGCATTGGTATAAACGACACCAGAATAGGTATTGCCGAGCATGCCTCCTCATACTTCGTCAATATACTTCCCGTTATTGCCGCGGAAAGCATCAGTATCAAAAGCCACAGAATACGATTTTTCGCATGCCTGAAATCCGAAGTTTTAAAATACGACTCCTCTGTCGGACTGATAGCAGCCATTCGCTCGATATCCTCTGTTGCCTCGTCCTGCATAACGTCAATAGCATCGTCGAATGTGACAATTCCGACAAGCCTTCTTTCATCGTCAACAACAGGCATCGTGACAAAGTCATACTTATTCATATCCTTTGCAACGTCCTCTTTATCCGCAAGAGTATTAACGCATATAATTGTCTTATCCATAATATCTTCAATGCGTTCTTCCTCCTGCGCGAGAAGAAGATTTTTTACTGACATATATCCGAGCAGCTTTCTGTTATCGTCCGTAACGTAACAGGTATAAATCGTTTCCGCTTCGTTTATAGTACGCCGTATACGTTTTATTGCGTCGCTTACAGTCATCTTAGGACGCAGACTGATATAATCCGTAGTCATAAGCGAGCCGGCGCTGTCCTCAGGATATTTCAGTATTTCGTTTATCATCTGACGCATCTGAGGGTCAGTATTTTTAAGGATACGTTTTACAACGTTTGCCGGCATTTCCTCGACAATATCCGCCGCGTCATCGACATACAGCTCATCAAAGACTTCTTTAAGCTCATTATCGGAAAATCCCTTTATCAAAAGCTCCTGATAATCCGAATCCATAAGCGCAAACGTATCCGCCGCAAGGTCCTTCGGTAAAAGGCGGAATAAAAGCGGCACACTGTCCTGCGGAACTTCGGAAAACATAGCCGCTATATCAGCTTCATTCATTGTTGAAAGCACATCGCGAAGCGATGAATATTTTTTGCCTTTAAGCAATCTCTCTACCGTATCTGAAATTGTCGTAATCATATTCATCACCCCCGCATAATATTACTTATTATATAGTATACTCCAAAAAACAAGCTGTGTCAATTTATCGTAAAGTAAAATTTATCTGAAAATAGTTAAAAAATTATCAAAAAGTTTGAAAAACTTCTTGACATTTTAATAAATTCACTGTATAATATTATGGCAGTCGATTAATGGCCCGGTAGTTCAGTTGGTTAGAACGCCAGCCTGTCACGCTGGAGGTCGTGAGTTCGAGCCTCATCCGGGTCGCCATAAAAAAAGTATGCAGGTCGCATACTTTTTTTATTACAATTCAACTATTGTTTCAACCTCAAGCAAAACATCCTTCGGAAGTCTTGCAACCTCTACGCATGAACGTGCCGGAAAAGGTTCCGTAAAATACTTTGCGTATATTTCATTTATCTTTGCGAAATCGTTCATATCCTTGATGAATACGGTTGTCTTTACAACATTATCAATCTTACCTCCGGCTGCCTCGATAAGGTTCTTAACATTTGTCAGAGCCTGCTCGGCTTGCGCCTCAACTCCTTCAGGGATTTCACCTGTTGCCGGATTGATAGGAATCTGACCTGATGTAAACAGAAGATTGCCTGCCGTTATAGCCTGTGAATACGGTCCTATTGCCGCCGGAGCATTGTTTGTTTTTGTTTCTTTCATTTGTACCCATTCCTTTCATGTTATTGAATTTATATTACATTGCATTATATTAATACAAGATGTAACACTATTGTGAAAAATACGAAATATCCGAGTATCATAGCATACAGCACCTTCGCCGGAGGTATCGATATCCATTCGGTTTTCAGCGCCTCATACGTAAGCACCGCAAGGCTCAAAGCGCCGCAGCCTACAAGCACTGCAAGCGTTATCGGTGACAGTATGCTTAAAACAGTGCCTATAAGGCATATTACCGTAAAAGGAATCCATGCTGACACAAGACGTATACAAAATTCCCAGTAATCCGTTTTAAGACGCATAATAAACCGGTTTATCAGATAGAATATTCCCGAATACAGGAAGAATATCACAATTCCGCTGACCGCGCCTGACGCTATACATAAAAATATCATTCCGATAAGCTTATACCCCTCGCTGCCGTTAAAGCTCATTGCGGACGCGATAAATTTTAACGGTCCGACACTGCCTCCGCGAAGTATAAAAAACATACACAGCCACAAAAGCGCGCCCTGAATTGCCGAGATAAGCAATATCGCTCCCTTGCCAAGATGCGACGGATTTGTTATTGAGTCTATAGGCGACTTTATAAATTGCAGAACATATCTCCACAAATTACCGAAAAAGCCCTTTGCGTCAATATTATTTCCGCTTCTTTTAGCCGCTTTTTTCGTATTGGCTTTTGTCTTTGCTCTTTCATACCGGCTTTCCTTGCCGGCATAGCCTGTTTTGTATGATGTTTCCGTCTTGTATGGATTTCTGTACGTCTGATTATCCGTCTTTTGTGTATTTTCAGTTTTATGCGTGCCGCTGTTCTTTGCATTTCTTCTTGCAACGCTCTCAGAGCAAGTACACACTTCGCCTTTTTTAAGTTCTCTGCCGCAATATATACAGCTTCTCACTTAGAACACCTCTTTATTCTGGATTATACATAAAATTATAAACCTGAATATTGCGGTTGTCAATGTATCAACTGTAAATAAAATATGAATTATTGATACAATCTTGATTCAAACGATGCAATATCCTGTTTTGTTTCCGCGCGCACACGATGAAACAGCTTGATTGTTATACCGTCTATAACAGTTTCGCATTCGGGCAATTCCTCGTATGCAGTCGCGATATCACTGTAAAGAGCAAAACTGTTTACCGCCTCGGTTACAACTGTCTGACTGCCCTCTGCAAGGTGTGTCTGCGCGGGAAATGCCGCGAGAATATAATTCACCTCATATAACGCGGACAAGTCCCTGTCGCGCGAGTCTACCTGAGGCAGCGAAACAATGTAATTATCACGTATCGGCTTTTCTCCCAACGATGCCTCAACATTTTTAAGTATATCCTCATTTAATATAAACGATGACGCAAGCACGCCAAGATTATCACCCTCATAAACGGTTGTGTCCAGCTTGCGTTTTAAAGCCAGTATTTCTTCCGTATCGTTTCGCGTTGACGGCAGCATAGAGAATGTCGGTATTATGGCAAGATTCTTAATTTCCTGTATATTCTGCGGCTGTGTGCGCGGTATGTACACAAACACGGAATGGAGCAACGCAAGAAATGATATTCCGAGAAATGCCCACTCTTTTGTTATATATTTTATTGTTATCAGCGTCAGCATTATAAGCGACGGGATATAAAGCAAAAGATGCTGTTGTCCGTGTGTCTGTGTTGAAATGAACATAATAAGGCACACAATAATTTGCAGCCACATGAATACCGTTCTCTTTTCCTTTTTCTTTACACCGATAAATACCGAGCTTACCGCAAGCATTCCGATAAAGAATAAGCCGAAATACCTTGTTATCAGCTTAAAATCAGTGCTTGCCGAAAACTTATATCCGGCATAAAGATTTCCGTAATCCGCCATAAGCTTATAAATAAGGAAATCGCGAAAGAACGCCAGCAGCACGAACGCGACCACTCCAACCGATATTGCCGCGTTATACCATTTCTTCTTAAACAAAAGACAGTCGGCAATCATCGCGGTCACAAATGATACAGAGAAAAACGCGTACCAGCGCCGCCACAGTATCAGCGCGGCAAGCAGCAGTCCTATGACGAAGTATCGCCATGTACTGTCCTTCTGATTCTTTTTTGTAAAATACAGATTGAAGCATACAAGGCAAATCAAAAGTCCGCCTATATCCACAAATCCGTTAAACGCCAGAAACATCATCGCAGGGCACAGCAGAATAGTTATTACTGTCGCGATTTTAGGCGCTTTGCTGACCTTTTTCGCAAGAACATAAATCATTATAAACGATGGCAGCAGGTACATATTCGTAAGTCCGAGCACGTAGACAAGTCTTGATTCGCCAAACAATTTCATAAGCGCCGCCGACGGCAGACCGGCTATATAATTATAGTCCTGTTCCGCGACAGATGTATATATATTATGCCAGAATCCGCCTTCGTTAATCTCACCGGAAGCAATTTTTCTCGCAATATCCCAATATGTGGAATCGTCCCAGAAAAATATATACTTCCCTACCTTTACATATATTATAGCGAGTATATTTAAAATCGCGGCAATAATAATAAAATATATCAATGTTTTGTGCCACGGCTTTAATACAAATTCTTCCCTGTATTCATCCGCCCTGTCATATTCATCATTGAGTATTGCTCTGAATTTCAATCTTATAACCTCCGTCAGCCAAACAGAGAAAGTATTTCCTTGTCCGAAAGCGAGCCGAATGTTTCCGTATTAACTCTTACAATATCATCGGCAAGGTTTCTTTTGCTTTCCTGCAGCTTAATTATTTTTTCTTCTATTGTACCCTTCGCGGCGAGACGTATAATCTGCACCGCCTTTGTCTGACCGATTCTGTACGCGCGGTCAGACGCCTGATCCATAACAGCCGGATTCCACCACGGGTCATAGTGAATAACAGTATCGGCGCCTGTAAGGTTAAGACCGACACCGCCGGCTTTGAGAGAAATAAGAAATATATCCTTTTCTCCATTATTAAACCGTCGGGATAATTCCTCTCTTTTATGCGACGGTGTCTGTCCGTCAAGATAAAAGTAGCCCGTCCCCATTTCTTCAAGCCTTTCTCTTATTATCTCAAGCATTGACGTAAACTGCGAGAAAACAAGCATCCTGTGTCCTGATTCCTTAGCGTTTACAATCAATTCCATAAGCAGATTAAATTTGCCGGATTCATGATTATAATTTTCATCGAACAATTTCGGGTGACAGCAAATCTGCCTTAACCGCATAATAAGCGACAATATCTTCAGCTTACCGCTGCCGCCCTCATTTAAGTATTCCTCTGTCTGATGCTTCGCGACCTCAAGATACGCGCAATACATATCCTTTTGCTCGCTTGTCAGTTCCGCATAGATTGTATTTTCAATCTTCTCCGGCAGCTCCTGCAAAACATCCCCCTTCATTCTGCGCAGCATAAACGGTTTTATTCTTGCCCGAAAGCTGTTTGCCGTCATCCGGTCGCCGTCCTTCACAAGCGGTGTTTCATATCTGCTGCGAAATTCATGCGACGAATACAAATACCCCGGCATAATAAAGTCAAATATAGACCACAGTTCCATAAGCGAATTTTCTATCGGAGTACCGGTAAGCGCGAATTTATGTCCGGCATTTATTTTCTTTACGCTTCTCGCGCTCATTGTACGCGGATTTTTTATATGCTGCGCTTCGTCAATAAAGCAGTACGCAAATTCCTTTTCCTGATACAGCGCAATATCACGTCTTAAAATAGGATATGACGTTATTATAAATTCATAATCATTAATCTTTTCAATAAGTCTTGCTCGTTCCTCCTTCGGTCCGTCAATTATAAGCGATGTCGCGTCGGGAGTAAATTTGTTTATTTCGCTCTGCCAGTTGTATGTCAGCGCGCTTGGCGCGACGATAAGAGTCGGTTTGTCGGGTTTTATACCGTGTATATACGCGATAACCTGCAAGGTTTTGCCAAGACCCATATCGTCCGCCAGTATACCGCCGAAGCCCAGATACGAAAGCTGTGTCAGCCATTCGATACCGTCCTTCTGATAACCGCGCAAAACATTCTCAAGACCCTCCGGTATCCGCGGTTTTTTATTTTTTATTTCATTTATATAGCTTATAAAGCTATTGTTCTTTCCGATATTATCCAGCGAATTAAGATAAAGCGCGTGATATTTTGGAATTGTCTTGCTTCCGCTTATAAGGTTCTCATACGTAAAATCAAGCTGGTTTAAAAGGTTAAGAGTGTCCTTTTGCTTGCTGTGTTCAAGGTCGATAAAGCTGCCGTTCGAAAGCCGGTAAAATCTTCTTTTCAGCTTTACCGCATTCAGTATGCCGCTTATCTGTTCATACGAAAGATTACTTTCAAATCCCGTTTCGAGCAAGTCCACATGCGGCATATAGCTTACAGAAGCGCGTATATCAATATTATCGACTATTTTCAGATTCTTAAATCTGTCCGAATAAAACAGCCGCGCTTTCTTTTGCAGCCGCGCAATCGAATCCGAAAGGAACATATAAATATCCCTGTCCGAATACAGACGCATAGTTCCGTTATCCGCGGTAAAATTTTCAAATAAGGACAGTATATCATTCTCGCTTTCAAAATCACGCACTACAATTTTACCGTCCATATGACTGTCTGACGGCAATTTTAAAGAAAGATTTCCGTATTTTGCGATTATCGTCGCGGTAATGCAATCCCTCAGAGAGTCAAAATAAATCTCAAAGACAGGCTTTTCATCGATGACAAGGTCTTCAATACCTCTCGCGATAACGCCATGCTTATTCCGTATATCAGGCAGAACATATGTCGCAAACAAAATCGAATTATCGCCCTTAAAGCTAATCTGCGTTCTGCCCTCTGCCGCAAGCGCGTTATATACAGGCATAAAATACTCGCGCCATTCCTCGTCTGTATGGTATATAACATTTTCAAACAAGAACCACTCACCGTCACGCGTCAGAGCAAATCCCCGTTCACTGACAGACATATCAATTTCATTGCCGATTGCGTTTACATCTATAATAATATCAGGATTTTCATCTTTGATACGCACCTTGCCAATCGCCATTCCGTCAAAAACAATGCTGTAATCAACATAATCAAGCAAAGGAAAAATCCTCTTTGCCGCAAGCGAGCCAAACGCGGTCTGATATGCCGCCTTCACATATATCTGCGCATCCGCCGCGCGGTTTTCGTACGTTTCCGCAAGAATTTTTATAATATCATTCTGATATTTCGGAAATTCCGTTGAAATCGGATTGTATTTTGTATACCTGTCGAACTTGAATTCCTCGCCGGCGAGATAATTTTCAAGAAAATTTTCAATACCGTGAACCGTTACTCCGTCTACGGCAAGCGACATTCCATATCCTATGCCGCCTCTCGGAATTCTGCTTATATGCAGTGTAAACCGTGCATGAAGCTGTCTTTTCGGATTTTTACGCGCAAGAAATTCACCGCAGAGCTGTTTTGCGATTTTATCATTTTCATCAACAAAATCAGCGCCTTCTTCAATTTCCTTTTGGCGCTGTTTAAGCACGGCAATAATATGCTTACAGGCTGTATTCATCGTTTCAAAATACGGACACGTGCAAAAAGAAGCTCCGACACCGTCTAAATTCAGCTTCACGTTTACGTTATACAGTTCCTCGCCGTCCACAATGGCGGTTATTAAGTTTTCTTCACGTTTTCTCAGATGAACCCTGCCCTCCTTGAAATATTCAAGTCCGCGCTTATAAATCGTGGCTGAACAGGTTTTCTTTATCATTGCTTCCGTAATCCGCATATTAGAGCCTTCCCTGTCTGAATAATAAATAGATTATTGGTCTATCATATAATTATAGCACATTTTGCCCTGTTATACAATATTATTTTTTATATATTTTACAGATAGATTAATAAGATTTAATATGCTAAAATTATGCTGTATAGTGAATTTACGAAAGGATTGATAAAAACATGGGGAAATTTGACGGTATACTTTTATGTACCGATCTTGATGATACGCTGCTCACGAGCGACAAAAAGGTTTCCGGGGAAAACAGCAGGGCAATAGAATATTTTAAATCAGAGGGCGGTCTTTTCACCTTTGCCACAGGACGCGTACCGGCAGGGGCAAAGCTTTTGCTGGAATATATTCATCCAAACGCGCCGATGATTTGCTTTAACGGCGCGGCAATTTACGATTTCAAGGAAAATAAAATCCTTTGGGCGCGCGAGCTTGATGATGACGCCGTAAATGTCGCGCGCTTTATTGACGCCTCGCTTCCTCATGTCGGAATTGAAGTATGCACTGCCGACAAGATATATTTTTCAAAATCAAACAGAATTATTGAGGAACACAAGATATTAGAGAAGTTTCCGGACAATTATGTTGATTATGAGCAAGTGACTGAAAAATGGGTGAAGGTTATTTTTATGGCTGAAACAGACGAAATGCGGCAGCTGCGTGATACGATTTCTTCATCTCCATTTGCCGGCAAGTATGAATTTATGCAGTCAAGTCCCCGGTACTATGAGCTTCTGCCAAAGGGCGCAAGCAAAGGAGAAGGGTTGCTGCATCTTGCGGAGCTGCTCGGCATAAAGCATTCAAACACAATCGCTGTCGGTGATAATGAAAACGACATTATGATGATAAAGCTTGCCGGAACAAGTGTTGCCGTTGCAAACGCAATTGACGAAATAAAAGAAAACGCGGACTATATTACCGTTGATAACAACTCCGGCGCAATAGCCGCTGTTATATACGGCATTGAAAGCGGTAAAATTAAAATGAGGGGATGTTAAAAAACTCCGAACCGCTTTTTCCTGTCCCCTAAAAAACGGGACTTGTTTAAAAATGACCTTTTTAAACAGTCCCGTTTCTATCTTTCTATTTGTTTATCATAAATTTTTTGTATGCTCTGTTGCTTGACTTTATAACAATCTCAGGATTGCATCGCTGAATTGTCTGAACAACCTTTATCATGTTCCTTGTGTCAAACTGTACAATCGGCATAAAATAGCACTCTCTGTCGTAAGTTTCAACATAAAAAATATCCATGCTTGATATTGTGCGTTTTCTGTAGAAATCCTTTGAATTTTCAAGTTTTCTGATTTTTTTCACAAAGTCTGTTTCAGGAGATACATTTCTCTTTATAAAATTCTTTGTACCGATAAGAACTGTATCAATTTCATTTACAGGTATTTCCACAATCTTTGTTTTTGCCGGAATAAACTCGCTTAGCAGCTTTATCTTATTGTTATAATCATACGGCAGAAAGTCATTTGTCCAGTTTTTCATGTAAACGCTTAACCTGTCAGTCTTAACGTATGTGCTGAAAATAGTGTTGATTCTTATCAGTGAATACGTTCCCGCAAGAATCGCGGCTATAATCCACGCGGTCATAAACAGATAACCGCCTTTTACCAGATTATATACCGCCATTACAAGCGCAAAGCACGCAAGCAGCGATACAATCGCTATAATAATAGTGTTGGTACGTCTGTACCGTGAATTGGTACAAGCCTTGATTTCTGTTGCCATTCTTTTTTCCCCCTGTATAGTTTAATAAACACGTCTCGCGCCCGCATATTCACTGCGGTAATAATCCGTGTCGATAGACTGATACTTAACCACGTCACCCGTGCGCGGCGCGTGAATCATCATGCCGTCACCTGCATAAATTCCAACATGGTGTATGTAACCGTTCCTTTCAAAGAACACAAGGTCTCCCGGCTGCAATTCATCACGATTTACAGGTACTCCGTTTTTGAACTGGTCTTCGGCAACACGATTAACATTGATGCCAAGCGAATTCATAACATACTGAACAAGTCCGCTGCAGTCAAAGCCGGTTGGCGATGTGCCGCCCCATACATAAGGCACGCCAAGATACTGTGACGCCTGCATAACTATCGCGCTTCCCAATGTTCCGTCATATGTGAGACTATGCTGCATAACGGTAGGATCACCGGTGGTATATTCGGGCTTGGTACGGTATTTTGCAAGCTGTCTGTATCCCTTTGTCGCCTTTACCTGCTTCTGTATAATTTTCTTTTTCTGTACTGTTGTGCCGTTTTCCTCGACATCAATAATTTCTTCATCGTAGAAATACAGAAGTCCAAGCTCCTCGTCCTCGTATACGTAATAATATTTATCGTCCTTGTCAAGAATTATTTCGTTTATAACCGCCTCCGGCTGCGTCAGCGTAAATGATACGCAATCCTGCGCTTTTTCAACTCTTGTTCCGCGTCTGAGAGCCGTCACATAAAGGAAGTATTTGCCCGGGTCAAGTCCCTGTATAACCGCCTCGTATTCATTTTCGACAACCTTGCTGACAATAAGCTCGCTGTCCTGATTATACAGGTCAATATAGAAGTCATGGTATTCATCCGAAAGCCATGTTATATCAAGATAATCATCGTCAAGAATACCCTCATTATACGGAGTGACGATATCAATGCCTGTGTCATACGCGCTTCCGTAGCTTATAAGGACTTCCTCACTGCTGAGAGCCTCGCCGTCGGGCGTTATTGAGCTTACAATAAGTCTGTAATCCCGTCCCGCCATAAACAGTTCATGCGGAAGCGTTATTTCGGTTTTATCGGTTGTTATGTACTCATTAACCGCGTATTCGTCATTTTCCACATCGAACATCTCAATATGATATTTGGTTGAAGCCTGCATTTCAAGCTCGATTACAATGTCATCGCCGTCGTTAAAGCTATTCTCGGTCTTCGGCGAAACAAGTATCGGTGTTGTAACTTCCTCAACATCATTTATTGTGTAATCCTCCTGCGGGATTTCAACTGTTTCGCTTTCCTCCCTCTGAGCAATCCGATCCGTGTCAGACATAATACTTGCCTTAACTCCTCCGGACATCTCCGTTACGGAATTAAGTCCGACAGGCGTTATATACCGCGTATCCTGAACAAGAATATCATTATCGCTTTCAAGCAGCTGACGGTATACCGAGAACACATCATATCCGGACTGTGTCACTATATCACCGTCAAAGGAGCGGTTGTCCATAGCGTCAAGCGTGGAAAGCCATGTTTTGGAACTCATATCCGAGTCCTCAACGTATATAGGCTTTGTATGTTTTGAACGGTACGCGTTAATCATATCAAGCAGTATCATCGATTTTGAACGTTTGATTGATGTGTTGTCATCAAGTCCGCGGTAACGCGGATTATAAAGAACGCTGTCAACCTTACCGTCCGATGTCGGATAAAATCTGAAACAACGGTCGTCTATGTACGGCGCTGTCTGCGCGAAATCATCACCGGAATTTATGCCGTTAAGCTCAAAATCCGAGCTGTTTGAAAATAACGCGCAAATTCTGTCCGCCTCAACACCTACCATAAAGAAAGCCGCATAATCTGAATTATACACATACCACTTAAATCCATATTCGGTTTCATCGATACGGTTCGGCTCGCCAAACACATCAAGAACCGTGCTTATATTGGCGCCGATTGTTATATCGCTGCCCGCGATAGTCATTGTTACGTTCTGCGCAAAATTATCATATATGTAATCCGTAAGGGTTTCGCATTCTTCTTTTGTCAGCTCCTTATCCGGCTCTGTTCCGAATTTTGCCGTAATTATACCCTGTTTCATCATGAAAGCGTAAGCAATTCTGTTTTCATCGTCAAGATACGCGTTGTCATAGCATTCATTCAGAATTAAATCCGCCTCATCGCTGTACATCATATAACTGTCGTTATAGCTTATTATTGTTTTGTAAAGGATTGACATGAAATCCTGTTTTCTTATAGTTCTTTCCTGTAATGTCTCCTCGGTGTCCTCCATATTGATATATCCGAGAACAACCGACTTCAGTATATCACTGCTCAACTCTTCCTCTTCAAGCTCTGACGGTATTTCAACCCGCGTGTCGGTAAGACGTTCGTACAAAGCAACCGCATCGGAAAGCGCCTCTGTTTCAGAAGCCGGCGAAGAAGCGAGAACGTTAAATTCTATCCTGTGTGTACCTGAAGAAAGCGTTATTGCCGCAATAATTGCGCATAATACTGCTTTTTTTCTCATTTTCAAGTACCTCACCTCATTTTCCCGAATTTTTATACATTATGTATTATACCAAAACAAAATACAATTGTCTATAAACAAATTGTTAATTTTTTATGACCAAATTATCACTATATTTGAGAATATTGTTGACAGTAAAGTCAAAATATTATAAAATACCTATATATGGATAAACGCAAGGAGATTTTAATATGTTTGATAAATTGGAAGCGCTGGAGGAGCGTTTTGAGATTGTATCACAGAAAATAAGCGATCCTGATGTAATCGCAGACCGGGAATCATGGAGAAAATATTGCAAGGAGCATTCCGACCTTACACCGATAATTGACAAATTCAGAGAACTCAAGGCGGCAAAACAGACCATTGAAGATGACAAGGATATGCTTTCTTCACCGCAGGACAAGGAATTTGAAGAAATGATACGCGCGGAAATGGAGGACGCGGAAAAAACAATAGAAGCTGCCGGCGAAGAGCTTAAAATCCTTCTTCTTCCGAAAGACCCCCATGATGATAAAAATGTCATTGTGGAAATACGCGGCGGTACAGGCGGTGACGAGGCGGCTCTTTTCGCGGCAGACCTTATGAGAATGTACTCAATGTACGCCGAGTCAAAGAACTGGAAGATTGATATTTTAAGCTCAAACCCTACCGATATCGGCGGATACAAGGAAGTCAGCTTCTCTGTTGAAGGACAGGGCGCATACAGCAGGCTTAAATTCGAAAGCGGCGTGCATCGCGTTCAGCGAGTGCCGGAAACGGAATCAAGCGGAAGAATTCACACATCGGCAGTTACTGTTGCCGTACTTCCGGAGGTTGAGGAGGTTGAAGTTGAAATCAACCCAAATGACCTTCGTATTGACGTATTCCGCGCAGGCGGCCCCGGCGGTCAGTGTGTTAACACAACAGACTCCGCCGTACGTATAACACATATACCGACAGGAATAGTCGTTTCATGTCAGGATGAAAAATCACAGCATAAAAACAAGGATAAGGCTATGAAAATTCTTCGTTCAAGAATTTATGACGTTATGGAGGAACAGCGTCATAAGGAAATCGCGGATGAAAGAAAATCACAGGTCGGCAGCGGCGACAGAAGTGAACGTATACGGACATACAACTTCCCTCAAAGCCGTGTTACAGACCACAGAATAAATCTTACACTATACAAGCTCGAACAGATACTTAACGGCTCGCTTGACGAAGTTATTGACGCGCTTATCACAGCCGATCAGGCCGCAAAGCTTGCCGATGCAAACTGATTTTTTATATTGGATTTGCTGCGCAGGTTGCGCAAATGGGCATAATAAACGCTTAACGCCTTATCTGCCCGCGATAAAGCGTTAAGATTTTTAACTAATGTTTGCGGGCGGAAAGGCTATGGTTATTAAAATGGACAAATTCAGCAATCTAAACGGAAAAACAGTCGTAATCACAGGCGGCAGCGGCGTACTTTGCAGCGCCTTCGCATATGCTTACGCGGAGCAGGGTATGAATGTGGCTGTGCTTGGACGCACGCTTTCAAAACTTGAGGCAGTGCGTGACAAAATCACGGAAAAAGGCGGCAAGGCTATCGCGGTTGTGTGTGACGTTGTTGACAAGGAAAGCGTTATCGCCGCAAAAAAAGCCGTAAATGAGGCGTTCGGCAAGACGGATATACTTGTAAACGGCGCCGGCGGCAATCACCCGCGCGGCAATACGACAAAGGAATTTTTTGAGGACGGAGATATTGAAAATCCTGATGTTGTATCATTCTTTGACCTTGAAAAAGAAAATTTTAATTATGTATTTGATTTAAACATTGTCGGTACTCTTATTCCGACACAGGTATTCATGCCCGATATGCTCGGCAGAAAGGGTTCAACGGTTATAAATGTGGCGTCAATGGGTTCTTATCACCCGCTTACAAAGGTAAGCGCGTACAGTGCGGCAAAGGCGGCAATCGCGAACTTTACCGAATGGCTTGCCGTACACTTCGCAAAGAGCGGCATAAGAGTAAATGCTTTGGCTCCCGGCTGGTTCCAGACGGCTCAGAACAGAACGCTGCTTCTTAACGAGGACGGTTCGCTTACAGAACGCTCCATGAAGGTTATAGCGCATACGCCGATGAATCGCTTCGGCGTCGCCGAGGATCTTGTCGGAACAATGCTTTATCTTGCGGATGATTCGCTTTCCGGCTTTGTCACAGGCGCAATGATTCCTGTTGACGGCGGTTTTCAGGCATATTCCGGCGTTTGATACGCAGATATTCTCAAAAAAGAGCCTTT
>CAZWLT010000016.1:0-18333 GCA_964634915.1 uncultured Clostridium sp.
CGGTTTGAGAAATATTCTGATACTTGTCAACCGTTCCCATACCCGAAACAACAAACACGGCGGACAAAACCGATACCGTTATCGGTATAATAATACGCCGCGCGCAATACGGCAGCAACATAAAAATCTCCTCGATAATCACACCAAATCCCACGAATACGAAATACGTCGAACGAACGGTAATTCTTGAATCCTTCAAAATATAAAACACAAACGCTCCGCCCAGCGTCAAAAGTAACCCCGGCAGAATTTTTTTAGGCATAAACCGCCTCTCTCCGCTGTGCAACCGCCCCGCAAACACACCGAACATTACGGAATATATCATTACGGCAAGCGATTGTATCAAAGCCTTTTTTTGAATAAGCAGATTTATTCCTCTTTCCAATCCAAGCTTAAATATCTTTGTATTAATAGGGAATAAAATATCCACCATCATTTTTGTCACGTCCGCGCTATGGGAAATAATACCGGAGGTTATCAAAGCTCCCCTCTCCATCGCCGGAGACGAGCTGTTACATATATAATACAAAATTACGGAAATTATATGTATGGCGGTTATAAGCAAAATCCATAAATGTTTTTTATTTTCTTCTTTTAGCAACAGATATGCCGAAAAAAACATATATATTATAACGGCAGGCTCATAAAACCCCACCGCTCCAAATCCCGCCGCGCAATATCCGATTAAAAACCGCTTTTTCTCCGTTTTCAAATATCTTTGCAGCAGCCATGAGGACAAGCCCGAAAAAAATGTTGAATTTGAAATCCTTATCGACGCCGCCAGCCAATAAGTCGCTTCCATGTTCAGCGGCAAAAGACAAAGCAGCAGAATGAAAATGCCGCCGGCGGAAAAATCATTTTCTCTGAGAACCCTAAGCATAAGAAACACACCCGACAACAGCAGCAGTGTCAGAATTAATTCAACCGCCCACAGATGATTAAAAAGAGGCGCGGCAAAAAATATATCCACAGCTCCTGCCAGAGGGCGTATAGCAAATTTTCCGTTGGGAACTATAAAATCCGTAATTTTATCTGCCCATGTATATGTATCTCCGTATATAAACCAATCATCCATAACCGGATAATATAATCCGTTTATTGAAAATCTCTGTAATATTACAAGACATGCTGAAGTTAAAAACATATAATATAAATATTTTGTTTTATCCATTGTAATCCCCCAAGTATTTTTATAGTGATAATATTATATATCTATAAATATATATTGTCAACTCTTTAGATATAATTTTTTTTTACTATTGATGATAAAATATATATGAGGTGATAATATGAATGTCGGCTTAAGAATTAAAGAATTAAGAGAAAAAAGGGGACTTACCGTAAATAAACTCGCAAATATGGCGGGAATTTCACAAAGCTATCTTCGCGATGTTGAATTGGGGAAGAAAAATCCCACAGTTGAAACATTATCATATTTCTGCGACGCTCTCTCCGTTTCGCTTGCGGAATTTTTTTCCGAGGAGCGAGGTGAAATAAACCCCTTTCTGTTATCCGCGTTGTCCAAGCTTTCGCAAGAGCAGCAGACGGCGCTTGCCGAATTTATACAGACAATAAAAAAATAAGCGTTTCTCGGTATTGGCATGAAACGCTTATTTATACCGCAGCTTTTGGATTATTTCAACACGGGTTTTTCTCTTTTTATTCTCTTTTGTCCAGCGGCACATATTCCTTATGCTCCGCGACGCTCTTATATGCCGGACGTATAATCTTGCCCGGATTTACAAGCTCTTCGATTCTGTGAGCCGACCAGCCCGAAATTCTTGCAACCGCAAATATCGGTGTGTACAATTCCACGGGGATATTAAGCATACTGTATACAAATCCGGAATAGAAATCCACATTCGCGCTTACGCCCTTATATATCTTTCTTTCGCTTGCAATAACCTGCGGCGCAAGCTTTGCAACCCTGGAATACAGGTTAAATTCATCTTCTCTGCCCTTTTCCTTTGAAAGTCTTTCAACAAACGCCTTAAACACGTTTGCTCTCGGATCGGACAGAGAATAAACCGCATGACCCATACCGTATATAAGTCCGGATTTATCAAATGCCTTTTTATTAAGCAAATCCGAAAGATATTGTTCTATTTCTTTATCGTCGTTCCAGTTTTTAATGTTCTTCTTCATATCCTCAAACATCTGCGTAACCTTGATATTGGCGCCGCCGTGCTTCGGACCTTTGAGCGCTCCGAGTGACGCGGCAACTGTGGAATAAGTATCTGTTCCCGTAGATGTGACTACATGAGTGGTAAATGTCGAATTGTTACCGCCGCCATGCTCCGCGTGAAGTATCAGGGCAAGATCAAGAATTCTCGCCTCAAGCTCCGTATACCGGCTGTCCTTGCGCAGCATATGAAGTATGTTTTCCGCCGTGGATAATTCAACCTTTGGCGCGTGGACAATAAAGCTGTCGTTTTCGTGGTAATACTTGAATGCCTGATAGCCGTACACCGCAAGCATCGGAAACTGCGCGATAAGCTGCAGGCACTGACGCAGAACATTTGGCAGAGAAATATCGTCCGCCCTATCGTCATAAGCGTACATCGTAAGCACGCTTCTTGACAGCGCGTTCATCATATCCTTACTCGGCGCCTGCATTATTATATCCCGTACAAATGACGGAGGAATTGTTCTCAGCTTTGAGAGCGTAGTTGTAAAACTGTTAAGCTGTTTCTCAGTCGGAAGCTCTCCGAACATCAGAAGGTATGTTACCTCCTCAAAACCAAAACGCTTATCTTCGATAAACCCTTTTATAAGCTCCTCCA
This sequence comes from uncultured Clostridium sp., assembly GCA_964634915.1. GTDB lineage: Bacteria > Bacillota > Clostridia > UBA1381 > UBA1381 > Hominilimicola. The sequence goes on from CAZWLT010000016.1 coordinate 2,784, forward strand.
CGTCATAACCGTGATAATAAAGCTTTCCGTCACAAGGCTTTAAGGTTCCGTCAGGGAGTGTATCATAGGCATGTATTTCGCCTATTTCAGTAAGTCCGGCAAGCACACCTTTACCATTAATATCTCTCAACCCCCTTTTCACATCATATTTCGCATACAATTCGGGATTAATTTCTTTGTTTTTCCTGCATATTTCAAGTAATTTCAGCATTTCAGGGGTAACTTCTACCGGTATAATCTTTTCTCGCATAACTTTTTCCTCCGTTCCCGTTTCTGTGTATTATTTATATATATTCAAAAATATCCCTTATTATAACTTATATTATATCAAATCACTATTAACTGTTGATTAAAATTATGTAAATTTATTGTTAATTATTCTATTATGTGGTACAATAATTGTATAATTATTTTGAAAGGACGGATTGTTATGGTATATGTAATGCTTGCAGACGGATTTGAGGAAACCGAGGCAATAGAGCCAATCGATATTTTAAAGCGCGGCGGTGTTGAGGTTATAACCGTCGGTGTGTCGGGTAAGGTTGTGACAGGCGCGCACGGAATACCTGTTATGGCGGATATTGATATCACGGAGGTTGACGCGGAGAGCATGGAGCTTTTAATGCTGCCCGGAGGCGCCGGTCATGAGCTGCTTGACGCGTCAAACAGAGTACACGCGCTTATAAGCTACGCGATTGCAAACGGTATTTATATTTCGGCGATATGCGCGGCGCCATCAATACTTGGCAAAAAAATGATTTTTGAAGGTAAAAAGGCAACATGCTTTCCGGGATATGAAAAGTATCTTTACGGCGCGGAGGTAACAGGCGAAAAGGTTGTTGTTGACGGAAAATTTATCACAGCCAAGGGCGCCGGCGCGGCAGCAGATTTCGGCTTTGCTATGCTTGCAATTTTAAAGGACAAGAAAACAGCCGGCAAGGTAAAGGAGATAATGCAGTATTGATAAAGGAAAATTTACGCGATAAAATGCGCGCAAAAAGACGCGCGTTAACCGCGGAGGAAGTGGATACATACAGCGCAAGGATACGCGAATCGCTTTTTACTCTCGGCTGTGTTAAAAACGCAAAAACCATATGCGCATTTATTTCGGCATTCAATGAACCGGACACTATATCAATTATGCGGCGCCTGTGGAAAACAGGCTGCCATGTTATTGTTCCGATATCGGACACTGAAACAAATACGCTGTCGCTTTCATACATTGACAGTATGAACGGTCTGACAAAAGGCGCGTATGGAATACTTGAACCGTCGGCTGTAAAAAACGCGGATGAAAACATTATTGACATTATACTTGTACCGGGTCTGGCATTTGACAGAAACGGCGGAAGAATAGGATTTGGCAAAGGATATTATGACAGACTGCTCACAAGCAGCAATGCAATCAAAATAGGCTTATGCTATGATTTTCAGTTGTCAGATAAAATCCCGATTGAGAATCATGATGTGCCGATGGACTATATAATAACTGAAAAAGAAATTCTGGAGATAAGGTGAAAATATGCTATTTGATTCACACGCGCATTATAACGATAAAAAATTCAAAGACGACGTTGATGAGCTTTTATCCTCAATGCGGGAAAACAATGTCGGACTTATAATGAATTCCTGTTCCGATTTGACAGAAGTGCCGGATATATTTGCAATATGCGATAAATATCCGTTTGTATACGCGTCTGTCGGAATACATCCGCACGAGGCGGAAAACCTCACGGAAGAGGATATAAAAAAACTTATTGAATACACAAAAAATCCGAAGGTGAAGGCAATAGGCGAAATTGGTCTTGATTATTTCTATGACTTCTCGCCGCGTGACCTTCAGCGGAAATGGTTTGCGCGTCAGGCGGACGCGGCAAGAGAATTAAAGATGCCTGTTATCATACATGACCGTGACGCGCACAAAGATTGTATGGATATTCTGCGTGACCATCACATTGAAGAAGCAGGCGGAGTATTTCACTGCTATTCCGGAAGTGTGGAAATGGCAAGGGAAATTCTTGATTGGGGAATGTATATCGCTTTCGGCGGCTCGCTCACATTCAAAAAGTCTGTGCGCCCTGTCGAGGCTGCAAAGTATGTTCCGCTTGACAGAATTCTTATAGAAACAGACTGTCCATACCTAACGCCTGAACCACATCGCGGAAAACGCAACAGCTCGTTATACATTCACTATGTGGCGGAAAAACTCGCTCAAATAAAAGGCGTTTCCGTTGAAGAAATTGAAAATGCCACATTTGAGAATGCAAAAAAATGTTTTGGAATTGACTAAAGGAGAAATCATATGTACGGATATGAAATATTCCATGATGAACTTATGCAAAGCTTGATAAATACCGTCCATAACGATACATGCTCGCACGCGTATATATTCGAGGGTGAAAAAGACCTTGGTATACGCAATGCCGCGCGTCTTTTTGCCGCGGCTCTGACCTGTCATGACAAGGACATTGCCCCGTGCGGCGCATGCTCATCATGTATTGAATCAAAAGCTGATACCAATCCCGACATTGTATATATAAATTCCGGCGACAAAAAAAGCATAGGCGCGGACAAGATGCGCGAAGTTGAAGCTGATGCCGCAATAAAGCCGTTTGCCGCAAAACGCAAGGTATATATAATAGAGGACGGAACACAGCTTACTGAAGCGGCACAGAACGTGTTTCTCAAAACCTTTGAAGAACCGCCGGAATATGCTGTTTTTATAATTATAATCGAAAATGACGAGCTGCTGCTGCAGACAATACGTTCGCGTTCAACAACCGTACATTTCCCGAATATCTCCGACAGCGACGTAAGAAAATACATATCGGAGAATTACCCCGATGAAACGGAACGTCTGGAATTTCTCGTGAAATATTGCGGAGGAATTCCGAAAAAAGCCGATACTGTAATCGCGGACGAGAGCTTTGAAACGCTGCGTACCGCGGCGCTGGACAAATTACCGTATTTACTGTCAGAAAAAAAGCTGAGCGCTTTTACAATAAAAAACTTCATGGAAGAAAACAAGGACAATATTATGCGGATACTTGAATTTTGGCTGTCATTTCTGCGTGATATATTATTGTTACAAACAGAGGCGAATGAAAATCTGATAAATGTTGATAAAAAAGACATTCTCCGCAGGGCGGCTGCTCGCGTTAATCCCGAAAAAGTCGTTAAAATAGCGGATAAAGTCGCAGCCTCGGAAAAGATGTCCGCAAGATATGTGGACGCGAAAGCGCTTGCGATGTGGCTTGCATTGGACGCCGAATAAGACAAATTTTACATATTGTTGACAAATTTACTTTTTTTTCCTTTTTTGTTGACAATTTACTATTCCTGTGTTATAATGAAATTACGTTAAACAATCAGTAGGAGGTTTTATTATGAAATCAGTAGGTATAGTAAGAAAATTAGATGAGCTTGGAAGAATCGTAATCCCTGTCGAGCTGAGAAGAAAATTCGGTATTGAAATCAGAGATTCGCTGGAGATTTACACTGAGGATAACTGTATTATTCTCAAGAAGTATGAGCCTTCATGCATATTCTGCGGCGACGCGAAGAATATCTTCCAGTTCAACGGTAAAAATGTGTGCCCGAACTGTGCAAAAGCGCTTATGGGTTACATAAAGGACTAATTTAAGAAAGCGCCGCATATTACTTTTAACTTTTTTGCGGCAAAAAATTCCCTCTTGCGGCTTATACGGCAGGAGGGATATTTTTATTTGGGAGGGATATTTTTATTGTAAATTATCATCAAACCCTTGATAAGCAGTTCATCGTCAAGAATAACCTTGTTTCTGCAAAGAGGGACAATAATTCCGGCAAGACCGCCCGTTGCGACAACGGTTACATCGCCGATTTCGTCACGTATACGGTCAATCATACCGTCCATATTTGAGGCGGTTCCGTAAAGGACGCCGCTTTTCATACAATCAATTGTATTCGTGCCGATAAGTTTTTTAGGCGTGTCAAGACCAATTTTCGGAAGCTGAGAAGTGCCGCTGACCATTGCGTTAAGCGAAATCATAAGTCCCGGCATTATCATACCGCCGATATATTCCTTATCGCTGTTTATGACAGAAATAGTTGTCGCTGTGCCAAGGTCAAAAATAACAAGCGGCGCGCCATATTCCTGTATGCCGGCAACCGCGTCAACAACAAGGTCGCTGCCAAGCTGTGCCGGATTATCCGTCTTGATGCTAAGCCCTGTCTTTATACCCGGTCCGATTATAAGAGAATCAATACCGATTAGCTTTTTTACCGCATTTTTCACAGTGTGCGTTACAGACGGTACAACTGAAGAAATTATCGCTCCTTCAATATCGCCCTTGTCAATATCCGCAAGATTAAGTATAGCATTTATTGAAATAGCATATTCAAGCGCCGTTGCCGTATGATTGGTAGTCATACGTTCCATAAACAAAATCTTTTCGCCCTCGCAAAAGCCGATAACTATATTCGTATTTCCTATATCTATTGCGACTATCATTCATTTCATCTCCATTACCTATTCAATAAAGGGCTTTGCCCCGTCATTTAACGCTTCGGCGGGAAATTATACTCCCGCCCAAAAAGCGCGTGAGCTCCGCCGCCTATGGAGACGGGGCATATTGCTTTTAGTTATAATACCATATTTTTTATAGATTCGTCAATCATATAACACAAAAAAGCGCCAATGAAACGGCGCCCTTCGTTCTAAAAAATATCTTTTTTCTTCTTTAAGTATCTTTTTATCAGAATAATCAGTGACGCGATAATACAGATTCCCATAAACGCAGGGACAATAAACCTGTTCGGTGTTTCCTCCTCTGAAGATTTCATTTCTGTCCACAAGGTCTGCATTTTAAGATTTGCTTCGTCTGAAAGATTACAGAACGTGGTTGTCTTTTCCTCTATAAAATCATCATCAAGATAAGAGATACCGTTCTCTTTAATATCATCATCAAGCATTTCATACGCCGCCTGATTAGGAGTCGAATATCCGATGAAGTCTGTGACGGCATACGCAACGTCCGGCTCGCAAATGAAATTGATATACATATGTGCCGCCTGCATATTCTTACAGCCCTTTGGTATACAGACCGCGTCTATAAACAAATTTGTTCCGCTTTCCGGAATTACGAAGTCAAGATCTTCAAATTCGTCCATAAGTGTCAGAGCGTCACCTGCGTAATACGGCGCGATAATAGCTTCACCGGCGCCCATCTTGTCAAAAATTTCGTCCATGACGTATGCCTGAATAACCTTTTTCTGTTCCTTGAGCTTTTCCGCCGCCTTGGTAAGCTCATCATTATTTTCGGTATTCATTGAATAACCAAGCAGATTTTCCGCTATCGCGAACGCGTCACGCGGATTATCAAACATCAGAATTCTTCCCGCATAGTCCTCATCCCAGAGAATATCCCATCCGATATCTTCCTTATCCACAACCGTTTTATCATAAATGATACCAACCGTACCCCATGTGTACGGAACGGAATATTTCGAATCAGGGTCATAGTCCGAATTACGGAATTTTTCCATGATATTACTGAAATTTGGTATCTGAGACATGTCAAGCGGTTCAAGCATATCCTCCTTAATCATTCTTGAAACCATGTAATCGGACGGAATAATTATATCGTATGTTGAACCGCCGCCTTTAAGCTTGGCATATAGTTCCTCGTTTGTGGCATAGGTACTGTAATTAACCTTTATGCCTGTCAGCTTTGTAAATTCCTCATTAAGATTAAGCACACCCTTTTCACTGCCGTCCGGAATATATTCACCCCAGTTATACACATTAATAGATACGTTCTTATCCTTGAGCTGTGTGTAATATTCCTCATCTTCGACAGTTACCGTCTGAATTTCTTCTTCGCCTGTTTCAATATCATCATTGTTTTCATCTATATGCGAGCAGCCGCACATAAATATCAGAAAAACAGCCGTCAGCGCAAGCAAAAATTTTTTCATCGCTTGACACCTCTTTTCAGAGCTTTCTTACGCTCAATAATATTTTTAACCACAAGCACAATCACAACAACAAGGAAGATAATTGTTGACAAAGCGTTTATCTCCGGACTTACCTTACGTCTTGTCATTGAATAAATTGTTATGGGCAAAGTCTGCGAGGTTGCGCCAATAGTGAAATAGCTGACAACAAAGTCATCAAGCGAAAATGTGAATGACATCAGAAATCCGGATATAACTCCGGGCATAATCTCCGGCAGAACAACCTTGAAAAACGCTGACATCGGATTGCATCCCAAATCCTGCGCCGCTTCATAAAGGTTCGGGTCCATCTGCCGGAATTTCGGCATAATATTCAGTATGACATACGGCACGTCAAACGTAATATGCGCAATGATAAGCGTAACAAAGCCAAATTCAAAATTCATTCGCGCCGCGAAGAACACGAAAAGAAGCATAAGCGAAACACCTGTTACAATTTCCGGATTGATAATAGGAATATTTGTACCCTGCATAATAAGTGTTTTCGGCAGTTTTTTCATTTTGTTTATTCCGATTGCCGCCGACGTGCCAAGCGCCGTCGCAAGAGAAGACGCGGCAACGGCAACTATAATTGTATTCCGAAGCGAAGTCATAATGAGTTCATTATGAAACAGTTTTATGTACCAGTCAAATGTAAAGCCCGAAAATACCGAACGGCTTTTTGTCACGTTGAACGAGAACACTATAAGCACAAAAATCGGTATATACAAAAACAGCATTATAAGAGCCAAATAGACCTTTGATAATTTTTTCAATTAATCCCACATCCTTTCCACGTCATTTGCCGCTTTACGGCAACGCCCCCGCAACACGCAAGTATGTCCGGTTTTACATAAGCACCCTGTCATCGTCCTCGTCAAACTGATTAAGGATAGTCATTATAAGCAGTATAATTACCATAAGCACAAGTGAAATTGCCGCGCCTAAGTTAGGATTATAGGAATTGCCTAAAAACTGCATTTCTATAAGGTCGCCTATAAGTAAATTCGAGCCGCCGCCAAGCATTCTTGAAATGATGAACGTGCTGATAGCCGGTACAAACACCATTGTAATACCGGACATAATTCCCGGCATACTAAGCGGGACAATAACCTTCAGCAGTGTTTTTGTGCTGTTGCAGCCAAGGTCCTGCGCCGCCTCGATAACGCTTTTATCAATTTTGACAAGAACGTTATAAATCGGAAGTATCATAAACGGAAGATAATTATATACCATTCCGAGCACCACCGCGCCCTGCGTGTTAAGCATTTCAAACGGACCAAGTCCCGCCATTTTCAAAAAAGCATTGATAAGACCGTTATTGCCGAGAAGCGTCATCCACGCATATGTTCTCAAAAGAAAATTCATCCACATGGGAAGCATAACTATCATAAGCACTGTACTCTGATAGCTTTTATCCGTTTTTGCAAGTATAAGCGAGAGCGGATACGCAATAATAAGACATATCACAGTGGCAATCGCCGCAAGCCAGATTGAACGGATAAATATATTTGCATATTGCGAAACCGCGGCAAGATTATCAAGCGTAAACGCGCCGTCTGTCGTAGTGAAAGCGAAATATGCCACCATGATAAGCGGTACAATTATAAATACTGCCATCCACAGTAAATAGGGGGCGGCAATTAGTTTTTTCATATAATATCATTCCTTTCTCATATCTCAAATCCAAGGCTGAGAAAAATTTTTGCAGATTGCCGTTTTGCAGCCGAGGTGCCGTATAGGTACATACTCGTATGTACAATACTGCCCTCGGCAAAAGTAAGTTAAAAATTGTTCACAGTGCCTTTTTGAGGAGCGCCGACGTATGTCTATACTTCAAGCTCCGATAAATGGCGCTGTGGGCAATTTTTGCCGGCCTGCCCTATTTCATTTTGCGCATAATATGTATATCATACGGGTCAAACGCGATACCTACTGTTGAGCCCGGTTCGGCGGCTTTTGTCGAATGTACAAGCCAGTTATAGTCATATGCCTCAATCAGCATTTCATAATGCACGCCCTTGAATATCACCGACCGGACAACTCCCGATATCTTGGCGTCAGCCGCCGGCACAAGTTTTATATCCTCCGGACGAATAACAACGTCAACACTCTTCCTCTCGCCAAAGCCTTTATCAACACATTCGAACTGATTACCGCTGATTTCCACAAGCAAATCTTTAATCATCATACCGTTTAAAATATTACTTTCGCCGATAAAATCCGCAACAAACGCGTTTTTCGGCTCATTATATATATCAACAGGCGAGCCCACCTGCTGTATGTTACCCTTATTCATAACCACAACCGTATCACTCATAGTGAGCGCCTCCTCCTGGTCGTGCGTTACATAAATAAACGTAATCTCAAGACGCTGCTGAATACGCTTAAGCTCAATCTGCATTTCTTTACGCAGCTTCAAGTCAAGAGCGCCCAACGGTTCATCAAGAAGAAGCACCTTGGGTTCATTGACAAGCGCGCGCGCTATTGCGACACGCTGCTGCTGACCGCCGGAAAGACGGTCAATTGAACGTTTTTCAAAACCTTTAAGATTGACAAGCTCAAGCATTTCGCCGACACGTTTCTGAATTTCCTTATCAGAAAACTTTTTCACCTTCAGACCGAACGCGATATTATCAAATACATTCAGATGCGGAAAAAGCGCGTATCGCTGGAACACCGTATTGACATTACGTTTATAAGGAGGGATGTTATTAATTTCCTTACCTTCAAATGTGACACTGCCGCTGTCCGGTGTCAGAAATCCGCCTATAATACGCAGCGTTGTTGTTTTACCGCAGCCCGACGGGCCGAGCAAAGTTACGAATTCCTTATCGCGTATATCAAGACAAATATCGTTAAGAATCTTTTCACCGTCGAACGAAATGGCAATGTTTTTAAGACTGATAATATTTTTGTTCAATTTTCTGCCTCCCAAATTCCGCGCTCCTCCGGACCGCGCACGCGGTACAGATGAATTTTCCGGAGTACATTCAGAATTTTAACACATTATTCCGCTAAAGCGGTAAGAGAATTATAACATGTAACACATAACAAAAGCAATATAAAAAACAGATTTTTTATATCTTCCATTTGAACAACAGAACGCCGCCGATCATAAGCGCCATACCCGCATATTTATTCCATGTGAAGGCAATCTGTTCACTGTCCATCCACCCGAACGCGTCAATCAGGGCGGCGACAAAAAGCTGGGAAATGAGAATTACGGAAATAGCGACAGTCGGACTGAGCTTACCGATACCAAGCATGACAGTAATTGTTATAACAAGACCGAGCGCGCCGCCCAGAAGATAGAATTTATTTACGCTTCCTATCTCGCGGAAGCTGCCCTTGCCGAGAATCCATAACGCCGCGAGCGACAGTATAAACGCTGTGCCCTGCACAAACACATTCGACTCATAAAGACCTATTTTATCCGACAGCCTTGTGTTCATAACTCCCTGAATACTCATCGCCGCGCCGGCTATTATACTGAAAATTATACCGGACATTTTATCATCTCCTATACAAAACTTGTTTGAATTTAGTATAACCGGAAAATTTATATATAACAAAAAAAATTATACACAGCAAAAAAAGCACTCTTAGGGGGTGCTTTTTTTGTTTTGCTATGTATAGGATAAAAGGGTAGAATGTAATTTCTATTTACATTCATATTATAGCATATAAAGGAACAGTTTGCAAGTCTTTTTTAGGAAATTTTAAACTTTTTTACTGTGCCCTTGTCCCTTAAATCCCTTAAATAACACCGGTATTGGTTTGGGGGGGAGAAATAAACCGTTTTCCGGTTAATTATTTACCGTATACTTCCGAAACGGCGAGCGAAAGAATTATGTTCAGGTTACCGTTTCTGCATCTTAATTCGTCAATAAATTCCTTTTCGTTTTTATCTTTGAGCATATCCAGCGAATAAGTCAGCTCATAAAGCGAACCGAGATCGGCTGTTCTGACACGATCCAATGTATATTGTGACGTGTACTTATTCAGTACCTCATCGAAAACACCTTCATAATCAAGGTTTTCCGGAATCGTTATTCTAAGCTGTTTTGCCGTTGTTTTCGGCTTTGCGAAGTTTATTTTTGAAATAAACATCATAAACAGGCAAAGCACGGCAACAAATATCGCGCCGTACCCGAAAAGTCCGACTCCGCAGGCAAGACCCGCCGCGATATCAAAGAAGATATATCCTATATCCTCCGGATCGCCGGGCGCGCTTCGAAAACGTATAATTGAAAGTGTTCCGGCAAGCGAAAACGCTCTCGCGACATTACTGCCGACAAACATAATTATCACCGTAAGAATAACCGGCAGCATTGTAAGCGTAACGGCAAAGCTTTGCTGATATCTGTGTTTATGCGTCGCCATATACGTCAGACTTATAACAAGTCCGAAAATCAACGCGACCGCTATACCCGCTATCGCCATAGTCAGCGTGAGTTCAATACCCGAATCCGCGCTCGTATAAAATGAATCCAAAAAACTGCTCATATAAATTTTCCTCCTGTATATTCTCAATCAGACAGCCTGCTTGACTGCGCGCACAGCGTAACGATTCTTTTCCGGCTTTTTTCCCGGCTTTTTCGCTTGCTTTTTTTCCGATAAAAGCATATTTTTATACTCTGTACCGTATTTTGAAAAACTTGAATCCCTTATTTCAAACTCAGAGAGCATTTCACACAGCCACAACGGCTTTGCGAGACTTGTTTTAATTTCCATGAGCCAGATATCCTTATCAAGAAGCCTGTCGCCGTAATCGCCCATTTCAAGCGCGAGGTCATATCTGCGCGTCCTTATGTTTGTATCAAACGATATTCTCAGGTCATCGTTGCCTTTTTCAAAATACGCGAGTCTGTCATACGCGATATACACCTTCGGATTGAGGTTATAATTATTTAAAAAATACTCAAGCTCGTTTACCACCTGCGGATTCATATAGTCCTTTATTTGCGGTTTCTCTCCGCTTGCTATAAAATCATATGCCTCGCCGAGACGCAAAACTGTTCTGCGTTTATTCACAAGACCTCTGTATTTCTTCTTGATTTCAAGAAACACCTCTGAATCCATGTCCGGCACGCCATAGGAACGAAGCCTCAGCTTTTCCTTGTACGCCGGCTTGGATAGCGATTCGCGTATTAATCTGTTATCCGATGTATCGTAATAAATATTCGCTATTGTATACAGCGAATGTCCCATGCAGTGCGAGTCAAGCTCCATATGCGCGTCTATAACCTCAAGAACCCGTTGAAGCGTTTGCGTGTCCATTTTATACTTATGCTCATATCTGTTAAAAATCTCGATAGCCATGTATCATCACTCCCTTGTTTATCCTTACTACGCTTATATTCTACCGCGCAATCCTTAAATGAACCTTAAAGAGAATAAGATTTTTTTGAAGCGTTCGCAAGCGAACGCTCAAAAAAAAGGACCGGTCATATGACCGATCCTTTTAAAATCGAATTTGAATTCTTAAGTTTTAAGAATTATTCAGCAACGATTAGGTAGATTTCCTGAACTTCGTCGCCTTCGAATGTTCTGACAACAGCGAATACTACGTCATCTATAACGTCTTCGTTATCAAGGTAGTAAATATCGTTGCTCTTATCAGCGTCTTCATAAGCAGCTGTTACATCAGGAGTTACAGCCATACCGTCGTCAAGTACAAGTCTGCCGCCGTTTCTCTTGTTGTTGCTGAAGTTGTATGTGTAGATTGTTGCGTCTGATACATCCAAATCGATATTGTTATCTTCGTCAGCAAGGTCTACATATACTTCGCCACTCTTTGTCTTAATGTCAGCCAATGTATAGCCGTTGCCGTTCTTAACAACCGCGCCGAATGCAAGACTTACTTCATCCTGGTCGCCGTCGTCAATGTCTTCAAGCGCTGCAACAGTCTCCTTATCAAGAATTGCCGGGTCTTCGAATATGCCGTCTCTGAAGTCTTCATAGTCAGAAGCGTTGTTCAGAATACCGCTTACCGCGAATACAGGAAGAACTGTATCAATTTCACCGGATGTATTCAATGAGAAGATGATTGCGTCGCCTTCAGCGTAGTCAGTAACATCTATATCATCAGCGTCGTCGTCTACAAGAAGAGTTTCCTCTTCGCCGTCAACATATACTGTCATTGTATCAACATCGTTGCCTTCATCATCTGAATCTGAACCTGACTCAATGAATATTGCAAGCTGTGATGTTGAATCGATACCGCCGATACCGTCTGTCAGAAGCACATATCTGTATGAGCTGTCTGATGTTGACTTGTTATAGCCGTAAACTGTGTATGTTGAACCGTCCTTAAGGCTATCCTTTGTTATTGCCTTATAATCATCCTTCTTTGTGCTTGTCAAATCGATGATTGTTGTAGCGTCTGAAACCTTAACAGAACCAATCTTGCTTGTTGAATTCTTATATGTGTTTGTTTCCTCTTTACCTGTCAGATAAGACTTAATTGTAAGCTTACCGCTTGTTGTTGTCTTATACTCAACTACCTGATTAACATAATCATCATTTGTCTTTCCAAGACCTGACTCGTATGTGCTGTCATCTTCAGGTGTACCGCCGAAATGCTCTGCAACTGCCAAAGCGTCTTCAGTGTCCATAGTATAGTCGTCAATCAGCTTAGCGTCCTTGTCGATAATTTCAGCAGCGTAATCGCCGTTGTTCTTTCTGTATACGCTCTTAAGAATAGCTATCTTCTTTGAGTCTGAAACTTCGTCAGTATAAGCGATTCTGCCGAATGAGTCAAGATATAGCGTATATTCGGTTGAAGTATCGAAGCTTACCGAGATACCGTTTGCAGCCTTATACTTTGTGCCGCCGATTGTGAATTCATCACCTGTTGAATTCTTACCTGTGTACTTGCCTTCCACGGTGTTGTCTCTTGATACGATTACATCATAGAATGTTGAGTCAGCGAATGCTTCCTTTGAACCGTCGCCTACGTCATAAGAAATGCTTAGCACGTCAAATTCCTGAAGGTCTGCGGGATCGATTTCCTCATCGTTCAGCTTGAATGAATACTTATATGTGTCATCATCCTTCTGAAGAGTCATCTTTGTCTTGATGTCGTCAGAATTAGCCTTGAAAGTAATCGAAATTTCGCTTGACTTGTCAACAACCTGTTCAACAACAGCTGTTGTATAAGTTGTAATCATGATTACGTTATACTTTGAAGATGTGTTTGTTGAACCTGTGGCTGTTTCCTTCTGAAGCGTTACCATAGCTGTGTCGTTGTCGATAATGTATGTCTGAAGAGCGTCATCGTCAAATGTGCCCATTTCAACGCCGTTTACATAATAATCAACCTCGTCTGCAAGCTGATACTTGATAGCGCCTCTTGTTGTTCCTGTCGGATAGAAGTAAAGAACTCCGTCAGCAACGCTTGACTTAGACTCGTCTACATCCTCCGCAAGAAGGCTAACCGACTTGTTTGCGGCAGCCGGAACGATTGAAAGAATTGTATACTCATCATCGTCATCCTTCTGGATAAGAGCCTGAGAGTATGTTCTCAGCATATTATCGGCGTCTGTTGTGCCGTAATACATTTCGTCCGCGTCGCGGTCGTCTGAAGCCTTAACATATTCACCGTCAAAGTTGTCAGCCTTTTCTACCTTGAACATAACCTTGTCTGTGTCAAGACCTGAAACTGTCTTGCTTGTTGCAGTTACACGGCCGTATACCTTGTATGCCTTATGCTTTATGGTGAACAGCGTCTTATAGTCCTTGCCTTCGCCGTCCATGATGTCAAGGTTAGGTGTCTGTGTGCCGTTCCACTCTGTGTTCCAGCTTATAATCTCACAAACCGGAGCGTCCATAGCGTTGTCAATCATAACAGCAACCTGAGCTCTTGTAAGCTGCGTATCATCTGAAAGTCCTGAGATACCGTCTGTGATACCCTGTGACGATGCCCACTGCTTATAGCCGCTCGGATATCCGCCGTTGCCTTCAGCGTATGTTCTGTAACCGATAGCTGATACAAGCATTGTCTGAGCCTGTACATATGTAACGTTGTCATCGGGACCGAACTCTGTGTCGCTGTAGCCTGAGATGAACTGATCCGCTACACCCTGATTGATGTAACCCTTTGCCCAATGATCTGTTGACACGTCCGCAAACTTCGCGTCAGCCTTTGAAGCTTCCGCCTGATCTGTTTCAGCCAAAGCGTCAACAATCATCTTTGTGATTTCCGCTCTTGTTACAAGCTCGTCAGGTCTGAATGTGCCGTCATCATAACCACTGATTACGTCAAGAGCTGAAAGCTCGTTAACTGCCTGCGCGTAATTCGCGTCTTCCGCTACGTCAGGAAAATCAATGGCAAATGCCGATATAGCAGATGCTGAAATTGCAAGAGCGGCTACTGATGAAATTACCTTTTTGAGATTCTTATTCATAGTCTCAAATCCTCCCTTTTATTTCTTTTTCTCGAAGGGTTTGCCTCTCGCTTTACCGCAGCCCTTCACTCCGCGGTAAAACATTTTACGCATTGATTATATCACGCGGCGCGCGACTTAGTCAATGCAATCTTACAGTTGTAAACAAACTGTAAATCTGTTACAAATCAACGATATTACCTGCTTCGTTTCTCTGCAACCCATATTACGGTAACAATTTCCAATTAACGCTTCTACCCAATTATTCGAAAACTGCTACTGAATATTTTACTATCTCATAATGCCGTTGTCAACAACTTTTTTCTTCCATATTAACCTTTTTTTTAAATTTCATGCAAATTGCCAAATTACGGCAAAATACACAAATTTTTTTGGTTAAATTTGTTTATTGTAAACCACGGCTATTACGTCTTACATGTTATTAGACGTACGTTTTTTGAAAAAGTTCCGCTTTTTTTGAAAAAATTTTAATTTTTTATTGAATTTGTTTTTTTTTCTTATATAATAGAGATATCAAAAAAGATTACCGAAAGGATATATAATATGGCAGCAAAATATTATGCCGTGCGAAACGGCTATCATACGGGGATTTTCAACAGCTGGGACGAATGCCGCGGGGAGGTTGACGGGTACAGCGGCGCCGAGTATAAGAGCTTTGCCCGTCTTGCCGACGCGGAGGATTATCTCGGCATAAACAAGCAGGTAAGCCTTTTTGACGAAGCCGCCGCGCAAAACAATACCGCCGTCGCGTACGTTGACGGCAGCTACAACGCTCAGACGAAAATATTCGGCTGCGGCGTGGTTATATTCCATAACGGCGCTGAAAACGCATTCAGCAAAGCCTTCTCCAACCCCGAAGCGGCTCTTATGCGCAATGTCGCGGGCGAAATCGAGGGCGCAAAGCTCGCCATGCAATACTGCGTTGATAATAATATAGAAGAAATCGACATTTATTACGATTACGAGGGTATTGAAAAATGGTGCAGCGGCGCGTGGAAAACCAACAAAAAAGGCACAATCGCCTATAAACGCTTCTATGACAAAATTAAAAGCGCGGTCAAGGTTAATTTTATAAAAGTTAAAGGCCACAGCGGCGACAAGTATAACGACATGGCTGACCGCCTTGCCAAAGACGCCGCCGGCATTGAGTAAAAAAACATTGC
>CAZWLT010000017.1:0-7715 GCA_964634915.1 uncultured Clostridium sp.
TTCAGCAAATTTGCCAATCTGTCAATCACAGCCGCCGCTTGCGCGCGGGTAAGCGTGTCTTTTGGTCTGAATGTGCCGTCGCCCATACCCGTTACAAGACCATATGAAACAGCCGCGTCAATCGCGTCTGTATAACCTTCGTAAATGTCACTGTCAACAAACCCAAAATCTCCGCACTCTATTGCTATTTCAAGCGGTTCATCCGCGTTTTTCATAGCGTACGACAGACAATTTACCGATATAACAGCCATTTCCTCGCGGGTTATAGGATTGTTTCCGTTAAACTTACCCGTATACACATTAACGTCCGCCGTCACGGCTTCCGCATCATCAGTCGCTTCGGCAAGCGTTTTTGTGACCTTTTCGCTCTTGCAGCCTTCAATCATTTTTTCGGGAATTAAATCCTTATCCAACGCGCCCTGCAAATAATAGCAGTACCAATCGTCGTTCGACGCGTCAAGGCACTCGCCCTCGCGGTACGCGTGACCGGCAATGCCGCAAACTTCCATAGCCATTTTCAAAAATTTCGCGCGTGTAACATCGCCGTCCGGTACGAATTTACCGTGGTCAAGACCGCTTACAACGCCCTTATCGGCAAGCTCATTAATATACGTTTGCGCCCAGTGTCCGTCAATATCGCTGAACTTTTCCTCGCCCTTTAAATATTTCGCAAGAGAGGGCACACTTTCGGGTATCGCGTCCGCAATCATTTCGGCTACGCGTTTCGCGTTCTTCGGCTTCATATGCGTCGTATCGTTCGTGCCTGTCGGGTACGCCTTGCTCTCTAAAGGCTCGCATACAAAGTAACCCGATAAAACATCGTCCTTTGTGAGCGTTCCGCCGTTCCACACGTCAGTCATAATTCTGTTTATGTCAATAAATTTACAGCCGGTTTCCTTCGCTATTTCACGCGTCGGGTCGGCATAGTCCTGACGGGACTCCATAAAGCAATTATTCTCCTCGTCCCACCAGCCGGCGGCTGTCGCGGTCATAAGCACGGGTATGCCGCCGCGCTTTTCGACCTCGCCGATATATTTCTCGGTTATAAGCGTCTTATAGTCCTCAACGCTTATATAACGCTCAGGTTTATTTTCCGCGCCGTCGTTTATTCCGAACTGAATAAACACATAATCGCCGGGATGCATTTCGGTCAGAATTTTGTCAAGTCTGCCGTCATTATTATAGCTCTTTGAGCTTCTGCCGCCCATTGAGCGGTTTTCAATAATAACATCATCTGTGAAATAATCTGCAAACACCTGTCCCCAGCCTGTCTGCGGATAAACCTTTTCATAATCATATGTCTGCGCGGTTGAGTCGCCGGCTATATATATAGTAGGCTTGTCTGCCTTTTCACGCGGCGGCAGCTGCTTAACATCTATTTCCGTTACGTTCGGATTTTCTCCCAGTACCTGCACTGTAATCTTACCGTCCTTCGGCACAACAGGCTGTTCGTTATCCTGAGTCTTTCCCGCTTCAAGCGTGTACGCTCTTACGCGCTCGCCGCCGTTTATGTAAATATTCGCGTTAGTTTCGGTTTTTCCTCCGGTTTTAACCGTTACGGTGTAATCGCCGTCCGGAACCTCAATTTCCTTGACAACTCCGTTTTCTTTATCAGCCTTAACGTTCGTCATATCATAAGTTTTTGAAAACAGCTGTGCCTCGTCAGCATGCGCTGCCGGTATCATAAATACTGACAATGCTGAAGCTGTAAGTATTAAAGATATAATTTTCTTTAGTTGCATTATTAATCACTCCCTCTTTTTATTATATAATATTTATGCGCGAAATTCAATACAATTTTTTATTCCGGCAGTGTAATCCGTATATTTATCACAAAATTTCACATAATAACAAAAAAACGAAAGGCGGTAAATTTATGCTCAGAGGAAAAATTGTTATAATAGGCGCCGGTTTTGTCGGTTCGACAACCGCTTACACAATCATGCTTGACGGACTTTTTCAGGAGGTTGTTCTGATAGATATCAACAAAGACAAGGCAGAGGGTGACGCGCTCGACATGGCGCATGGCGTATCATTCCAGAAGCCGGTCAGCATATACAGCGGCGATTATAAGGATTGCGCGGAGGCTGATATAGTCGTTATAACAGCGGGAGTAAATCAGAAGGTCGGCGAAACGCGTATAGACCTGCTGAAACGCAACGCGGATATATTCCGAAGTATAATCGGCAGTGTTATGAAATACGCGCCCGACGATGTGATACTGCTTACGGTCAGCAACCCTGTCGATATTCTCACGTATATAACCTATAAGCTGTCAGGTCTGCCGAAAACACAGGTCATAGGCTCGGGAACCGTACTCGACACATCGCGTCTTAAATATCTCATGAGCCGTCATACAGGTATTGACGCGCGATACTGCCACACATATATCATAGGCGAACATGGCGACAGCGAGGTCGCGGCATGGAGTATAACGAATATTGCCGGAATGAGTATGCAGAGATTTTTTGAAAATTACGGCAAATGTACCGATGACGACCTTGAGGCAATGTATAACGAGGTTAAGAATTCCGCGTACGAAATAATACAAAAAAAAGGCGCGACCTACTACGCAATCGCGGCAGCAGTCGCGCGTATTGTTGAATGTATCGCCGGCGCCGAAAACTCCATTCTCACAGTTTCAACTATCCTTAACGGCGAATACGGCATAAGCGATATCGCTCTCAGTGTTCCGACTCAGCTTTCCGGCAGCGGTGTTGAACGCATACTTGATGTTCCGTTCAGCGGCGCAGAAATTGCCGGACTTAATAAGAGCGCCGTAACACTCAAAGAAAGTCTGCAATCAATCGGCTTCTGATAAATACACATTGTATTCTGTTTCGGGGGCTGCGGCAAAATAATTTTTCAAGAATCAGGCTGCCGGCAGCCCCGTTGTTTTAGAATTCAATACCCTCTCTTGCGCAAATACCTCTGTCAAAAGGATGTTTTCTTTTTCTGATTTCAGAAATGTAATCGGCTCTTGACGTAAACCACGCGTCAGGGTCGCGTCCTGTAAGGACAAGCTCGCCCTCATAGGTTTCAACAATTTTTTCTATCATATCCTTGTCCGCAAGTCCATAATTATAGGCGGCAAAAATCTCATCGAGGACAATCATATCATATTTCTTCATGTTCCAGATTACGCACTTCAGATTTTCATTATGACACTTTATTATATAATCTTTGTCCTTATCAGTCATACTTTCAAAAAAGCCGTATTCTTTATCGCATCGCATAACAGTGATATTCTCCGCCTCGCTCAGTATTTTAAGCTCTCCCGTATGAGAGCCTTTCATAAATTGCATAAAAAGCACTTTTTTATCATATCCTGCCATTCTTACCGCAAGACCTATTGACGCGGTCGTTTTACCCTTTCCGTCACCACAATAAATTTGTATCATTATAAATCTCCATAGCCTTTCTGTCCGCAAACAGTAATGAAAAATATTTAGCGTCTTACCGCGGACAGATAAGGCGTTAAGTTGACTACTCCTCACTGAAAGCCATGTAAAATCAATCCTATCGTTATTTTTATGCCGACACACAGAAATAACATAATCAATGCTGTCATATACATTATTCTGTTCGACTGTGATATGTTGCTGTATTGCACATCCCCGACAGCATCGCCGATAACAGGCACATTGCATATCCTGATACGAAGCGCGCCGGCGGCTGCTGATTTAATATGCGCGCAGTATACTTTTTTACGCGAGTCGCGTCTGTGAATAATCGCGGCATACTTGCCGTCAAATTTGAAAATATATGAGGATATAATCATTATGTATGCCGCAATTCTTTCAGGTATAAAATTAAGCGCTCTTTCAAGTCCGAGAATAAAGCGTCCGGCATTGTTGCCGTTTCCCTTAAAAAATGACGCCGAAATATTTACAGCCTTGTATATATATCCTGCCGCCGCGCCGCCGATTATCATATAAAAAATCGGAGACACAGCGCCTTCGCATATATTTTCACATATACCCTCAACTGTCCGCCTTGTGATTTCAGTGTCGTCACATTCATCGGCTTTGCGTCCTGTAAAAAAAGCGGCGGCGCGGCGCGCATTTCCGATATCCTCATGTATCAGAAACGAATATACCTTCATGCTTTTCCTTACAGACGATTTTGTTGAAAATACAAAATAGCATAAAATTATTTCAAGCAGCGTTCCCAATACTATATGATACCTGTAGGCAAAGAACAGTATCAAAAACGGAATACCGCCGCTTATGATTACAAGCAGAAAAACCGTAAATGCTCCCCCTCCGTTACTTTTGGGAAATATTTTTTTCACTGCTTTTTTAATTGTTGAATTAATCCCGCCGATAAGACGCAGCATAAAATCAGGTGCGCCGAACAATAAATTGAGTAAAAAGCCAATCCCGACCGCCACCGCCTGTGCTATAATCATTATTTACCCTTCTTCCGCAAATAAAAAAATCATATACATTATTATATAATGTATATGATTTTCTGTCAAACAATTTTTACAGTTTCTTAACTCCAAGAGTTACCTTTTCACCGTTGATATTCCATTCCTTAGTATTTCCGTCAGCGCTTGCTGTATCAATTTCATCCGCGAGAGTATCATTTTTGATTGCGTCTGCATTATTATTAATAATTTCGGCAATCTTGCCGTTACCCTGACAGCTTGCCTTAATATGGTCCATAACCTCGAAACCGGAATCCTTACGCATTGTCTGAATTTTTGAGATTATTTCGCGTACAAATCCTTCTTCAATAAGCTCATCGGTAAGGTTTGTGTCAAGCACTACGGTAATGCCGTAGTCGCTCACAGACTCAAATCCCTCTGTCTGTGCCGTTTCAATAAGCAAATCTTCCTCGCTGAGCGCTTCCTCGTTTCCGTCAACGGTAATCTTGAGCGAGCCTGTTTCCTTCAGTTCCGCCATTGCCTTGTTGCCGTCGATACCCGCGAGAATTTCTCTTACCGCGTTTATGTTCTTGCCGAAACGTCTGCCAAGAGTTTTAAGCTGCGGCTTGAAGCTGTATGATGCGAAGTCCGCGACATTATCTGTGAATTTAACCTCCTTCACATTAAGTTCTTCCTCAATTATATCAACATAAAATTCATTAAGCTCCTTTTCCGCCTTTACATACATTGTGCCGATAGGCTGACGGTTCTTGATATTCGCATTGTTACGGCACGCGCGTCCGAGTACGACAATCTGAAGAACTTCTTCCATTGAGGTCTCAAGGTCCTTGTCAATCAGCTTTTCATCACACTCAGGGAAGTCGCAAAGGTGGATACTTTCCGGGGCGGACTTGTCAATACTTCTTACAAGATTCTGATAGATGTCCTCCGTCATAAACGGAATCATCGGCGCGGCAGCCTTGCATAATGTCACAAGCGCTGTGTACAAGGTCATATAAGCGTTAATCTTGTCCTGTGTCATTTCCTTAACCCAGAAGCGTGTTCTTGAACGTCTTACATACCAGTTTGAAAGCTCGTCAACAAAGTTATCAAGCGCTCTTGCCGTTTCGGTAATCCTGTAATTTTCCAAATTCTCGTCAACCGTCTTAACGAGTGTGTTCAGCTTTGACAAGAGCCACTTATCCATTACGGAAAGTTTGTCATATTCAAGCGTGTGCTTTGCAGCGTCAAAGTTGTCTATATTAGCATACAATACGAAGAACGCGTATGTGTTCCAAAGCGTGCCCATAAACTTGCGCTGTCCCTCGCTGACCGCGCCGTCATGGAAACGGTTGGGAAGCCACGGCGCGCTGTTCGAATAGAAGTACCAGCGGATTGCGTCCGCGCCGTGTTTTTCAAGCGCGTCAAACGGGTCAACCGCGTTACCCTTTGACTTACTCATCTTCTGACCGTTTTCATCCTGAACGTGACCAAGCACAATTACATTCTTATACGGCGCTTTGTTGAAGATAAGCGTTGATTCGGCAAGCAGCGAATAGAACCAGCCTCTTGTCTGGTCAACTGCCTCACTGATGAAGTCAGCCGGAAAGTTTTCCTCGAATACGTCTTTGTTTTCAAACGGATAATGCCACTGTGCGAAAGGCATAGCGCCGCTGTCAAACCAGCAGTCGATAACCTCGGGAACTCTGCGCATTTCCTTGCCGCAGTCCGGACATTTGATTGTTACAGCGTCAATATACGGTCTGTGCAGTTCAATTTCGTCAGGACAGTTGTCCGACATTTCCTTAAGCTCCTCAATCGAACCGATTGCATGACGTTTACCGCATTCGCACTCCCATATATTAAGCGGAGTACCCCAGTAACGGTTACGGCTGATACCCCAGTCCTGAACGTTTTCAAGCCATGCGCCGAATCTGCCCTCGCCGATTGTTTTAGGAATCCAGTTAATTGTCCTGTTATTCTTTATAAGGTCGTCCTTAACTGCTGTCATCTTGATGAACCACGTGTCACGCGCATAGTAAATAAGCGGTGTGTCGCATCTCCAGCAGAACGGATAGCTATGCTCAAATTTCGGCGCGTTGAAAAGCTGTCCTCTTTCTTCAAGATTTATAAGAATTTCCTTGTCAGCGTTCTTGCAAAACGTGCCTGCCCAAGGTGTTTCCTTTGTCATTTCACCCTTGCCGTCAACAAGCTGTACGAAAGGCAAATCGTACTTTCTGCCGACGTTTGCGTCGTCCTCGCCGAATGCCGGCGCGATATGAACGATACCCGTACCGTCCGTAAGCGTTACATAGTTGTCGCATGTAACGTAGTACGCCTTTTTGTCAGGCGTTACAAAATTAAACAGCGGCTCGTATTCTTTATATTCAAGGTCGGTTCCGACGTACTTCTCAAGAACTGTGTATTCTTCTGTGATATTCGCCTCAACAAGCGCTTCTGCCAAGATATACTTTTCATTGCCCGCCTGAATTTTAACGTATGTTTCATTCGGGTTAACGCAAAGAGCCACGTTTGACGGAAGTGTCCATGGTGTTGTTGTCCAAGCAAGGAAGTATGTGTTTTCCTCGCCCTTAACGATGAACTTTGCAGTGGCAGAGCGTTCCTTAACGTCCTTATATCCCTGCGCGACCTCATGTGAAGAAAGAGGTGTGCCGCAGCGCGGGCAGTATGGTACAATTTTATGTCCCTTATATAAAAGTCCCTTTTCCCATATTTTCTTTAATGCCCACCATTCCGATTCAATGAAATTGTTATCATATGTTACATACGGGTCGTCCATGTCAGCCCAGAAACCGACAGTGCCTGAGAAGTCCTCCCACATACCCTTGTACTTCCATACGCTTTCCTTACATTCTTTTATAAACGGTTCAAGACCGTATTCCTCAATCTGTTCCTTACCGTCAAGACCGAGCTTCTTTTCAACCTCAAGCTCAACCGGAAGTCCGTGAGTGTCCCAGCCGGCTTTACGAAGAACCTTGTAGCCCTTCATTGTGCGGTAACGCGGAATCATATCCTTGATAACACGGGTTAAAACGTGACCGATATGCGGCTTGCCGTTAGCGGTCGGAGGTCCGTCATAAAATGTGTAAACCTCGCCGTCTTTTCTCTTGTCGATACTTTTCCGGAATATGTTGTTGTCGTTCCAGAATTTCTCAACCTTCTTTTCTCTCTCCACGAAATTCAGATTTGTTGAAACCTTTTCGTACATTGTATATCCATTCCTTTCATATAATATATAAAAGACTTCATCTTGCATAACAAGATGAAGTCCAAATTTCATTTATACCACTCGTCATACTAACATATGCGTTCCTTTTTACGG
>CAZWLT010000017.1:7815-12518 GCA_964634915.1 uncultured Clostridium sp.
TGTTCGGTGCGCAACTCGGAAGTGATTTTCCGCCGCATATACTCACCGCCATGCTCTCACCGTCCATAGCTCGCTCAACGCTTTCCAATGCAGCGTACTGTCTTCGTCACAGTCTTTTCTGTTTTTAACAATTATATTACAAATAATTTTGATTGTCAATATTTATCTCATTTTTTTATATTCAACCTTTGATTTAAGGAACTCTATAAGAGGTTCATATCCCTCCTGAACCTCTGACTTTACCACAATACTGACGCTTTCAACAGTATGATATATCAGAATATACTTACCGGTTTCCACAACCTTCATCAAGTCAGAATAGTTATAATCTGTACTCTTTGAATTTGTTTTTTCTGCTACATACGTTTCATAAAATGCAAAATGTGTGACCTGTTTCTGATTTTTTGCTCTCTTATACGGTTTTCTGTATGCCAGATTAGGATATACAACCAGAAATGCGCCAATCCATAATGCAATCAATGTCCATACAATCCCAAAATCACGTCTGTACATGAAAAACGCGGCTATTATCATAATAATACCGATAATCCTTGAGATTATATTGAACGCCTTTAGTCTTTCGCTGTAATACAGCTTATAAAAATCCTTGTAAATCACAGGCGACATCTGTGTTGTCGCGCTATACAGCTTTTTCTCCATGATATTCCTCCTTACAGACGAAACAGCTTTTTGATAAAAGCGCCAATAACTGTTGCCGCATAAGAAAACAGCAAATAAACAATTCCAAAAGCAAGAATTTCCGGAATTAATACATCCGCCTTAAACGCGTTGTAAAAAACAACGCTAAAAAAGCTGAAAACAAACATCAAAAAAGGAAATTTCAAATCAAAACCTTTTTTCATACCATAAATCAAGCCTGTTATACCCAAAAAAAGCGGATTTACAGTAAAATAAGCAAACTGGTACAATTCCTTACCGTTATTGCCCAAAACCATAAACGCGAGCGGAACAACGTGAAACATGATGATTGTCGCAACGATATACATCTTTGAATCATCAACCGAAAATTGATTTTTCGGTATCAATGTCTCCTGTGCCTTCAGTGACTTCCTTCTGTTCTTTTTACTCATAAATCAAATATCCTCTCTATAATCTTACACTTTCGCCGTTTTCACGCAGATATTTTTTGAGATCCTTTATCTCAATTTCTTTGAAGTGGAACAAGCTCGCCGCAAGCACGGCGTCAGCCTTGCCGTCACGGAACGCGTCAAGGAAATGTTCCATTTTGCCCGCGCCGCCGGATGCGATTACGGGAATTTTCGTATTTCCGCTTATACTTCGCGTCAATTCTATGTCATAGCCTGCCTTTGTACCGTCGCAATCCATACTTGTAAGCAGTATTTCACCGGCGCCAAGCTCCTCGGCTTTCTTTGCCCATTCAAGCGCGTCAATACCTGTGTTGACACGCCCGCCGTTCAGATATACCTCCCAGCCTTCGCCGTTTTCACGACGTTTCGCGTCAATAGCGCACACAACACACTGACTGCCGAACTTCTCCGCCGCCTCGCTTATAAGCTCAGGGCGTTTTATTGCCGCGCTGTTGACGCTGACCTTGTCCGCGCCGGCATTAAGAATTTTACGGAAATCCTCGACTGCGCGTATTCCTCCGCCGACAGTGAACGGTATAAATACCTGCCTCGCGACAGCCTCAACCATATCAACAACCGTTTCACGCGCGTCTGACGATGCCGTTATATCAAGAAACACAAGCTCGTCCGCGCCGGCATTGTCGTACATCTTGGCACACTCCACAGGGTCGCCGGCGTCTATCAGATTTACAAAATTAACTCCCTTTACCACTCTGCCGTTATTTACGTCAAGACACGGTATTATTCTTTTTGCATACATAAATTTTCTCCCTTTGTCTTATTATATCGGATGAAAGAAAATCGTTCATATTGCCGCTTTAAAGCCGGCGGCGCCGTACGCGGGTACCGCCCAACCGGCAAAAAGCAGTGAGATAGGCGATTTTAATCAGCCGATATAAAATTCTTCAAAATTTTCATTCCTATATCCCCGCTTTTTTCAGGATGGAACTGCGTTGCAAACACGTTATCCTTTTCGATGGCAATATCGAGTCTCTGACCGTATTCTGTATATGCGCTCACAATATCCGCGTCCCGCGGCTTTATGTAATATGAATGAACAAAATATAAATACGGCTCATCACCGATATTTTTAAGTATTTTGCTGTCCTTTGTAAGTTTTATGCTGTTCCAGCCCATATGCGGAATTTTAAGATTATCTCTGTCCGGAATTTTTACAACCTTACCCTTGAAAACACCAAGTCCCTTTGCCGTCGGGCTTTCCTCGCTTTCTTCAAAAAGCAAATGCAGACCAAGACATATACCAAGAAACGGTTTACCGCTTTTTATCACAGCCTTGACTGTTTTGTTAAGTCCGCTATCCTCAAGACACTTCATTGCGTCACCGAACGCGCCCACTCCGGGGAGTATTACTTTGCCTGCCGCAAGTATCTCGTCACTGTTGCCTGTCACAACGCACGGCATGCCAAGAAAATCAAGAGCATTTTTAACGCTGTGCAAATTTCCGGCGCCGTAATCTATAATAGCTATCATTAAAATTTCTCCTTTATAGCAATATATGCTATTGTATCACATATTTTATTATCTTTCAATAATTAAGACGGCAAAAATTATAAACTTCACATGAAAAGCTGTAAAACCGCATATATTCTATGAAAGGGGGAATACGGATTATGGATATATTTTCGCTGATTTTTCTTGCCGCGGCTTTGGCAATGGACGCGTTTTCCGTTGCTGTGACAGACGGTATGCTCGTTATGAACATACGCGTACATGACGCGTTGAAAGTAGGCACGTTTTTTGGTTTGTTCCAGTTCCTGATGCCTTGTATCGGCAATTTCATTTCCGGATTTGCCGCGGACCGCATTGCAGCCTATGACCATTGGATAGCCTTTATTTTGCTTGGTTTCCTTGGTGTCAGAATGATTATTGAATCAAAAAACGAGCGGGAAATCCCAAAAAATCCACTCAAATTCTCTACCCTGTTTCTTATGGCGATTGCCACAAGTATTGACGCGCTTGCAGCCGGAATTACACTCGCGGCAGTCGACACGCCAATCCTTCTCTCATCTGCATTTATAGGAATTACAGCGTTTATTTTTTCATTTGCCGGTACAATCATGGGCAGACGATTCGGTGACTTTCTCGGAAATAAGGCAGAAATTGCCGGAGGTGTTATACTTATTCTGATTGGTATTAAAACATTAATTGAGCATCTGTTGACTTAAAAAGAGATTTAATATATAATATATACATCAACAGTAAGGGGAATTTGAAATGGATTTGACTTCGCCAAGAGAAATACGTTCAATACAGGGAAAATTCGGATTTACGTTCAAGAAAGGGCTTGGGCAGAATTTTTTGACGTCGCGCGATATACTGGATAAAATCGTTGACGCGGCGGAAATCGACAGCGGTGTTATAGAAGTCGGTCCGGGATTCGGAGCTCTGACCTCCGCGCTTGCCGAAAACAGCGACAAGGTTGTAACGATTGAAATTGACGAACGCCTGCTTGACGTACTTGAATACACGCTTTCTGATTATGATAACGTAAAAATCATAAACAAAGATGTGTTAAAGCTTGATTTGCATGAGCTTATCAAAAAAGAATTTAACGGTGAAAAAATAAGTCTCGCGGCAAATCTTCCGTATTACATCACGACGCCGATAATTACAAAGCTGCTTGAGGACAAGCTTCCGCTTAAAAACATAGTGGTGATGGTACAAAAAGAGGTTGCGCAGCGTATGACGGCAAAACCGTCCTCAAAGGACTACGGCGCGATAACAGTTTTATGCCGGTATTACACTGAGCCCTCAGTTGTTACAAATGTACCCTCTTCGCTGTTTGTACCTCCGCCAAAGGTCGACAGTGCGGTTCTGAAATTAAAGGTACGTGAAACACCCCCTGTCATGGTACGGGACGAAAGGTTATTTTTCAAAGTCGTCAAAGCGGCATTTTCACAGCGGAGAAAAACACTGCTGAATTGTCTTTGTTCAAACTTCTCCATACCAAAAGATGAAATGTCAAATTTGCTTGAAAGCATTGACATCACACCTTCAAGACGCGGCGAAACATTGTCGCTTGAAGAATTTGCACGTATAACAGATACAATTTTACAAAAGAGAAAAGAGGAATAATTATGGAAATATTCACACTCGGCGAAAGACTTATGGTTTACAGAACCAGAGCCGGACTCAGCAAAAAAGAGCTTGCTGAAAGAGTCGGAGTATCGGCTGCCACAATAACAAAATACGAAAAAGACGCGCCGAATCCCAATGAAGACATTCTTTCTAAAATGGCAATGGTTCTTAATGTATCGGTAAATAAAATATTGTTTGGTTTTGATGATCCCGCAAAGGAACAGGAGCAAAATAGCTTATTAAAAAATAGAGGATAATGCTAAAGAGCAAAATCCTCCGGATTAAATTCGGTTTTTAATTTTCGCATGCGCCGTACATGACGTTTTAAAATGTCATAACTGAACTTTTCACAGGCTGTATCATTTATCGGTACAGTCTGTTTTTTTATGTCACAGTACATTTTATCATCACTGTGCTTATGTGCCTTCTGGCACACAGCGCAGATTTTATTTATATCCTGTGAATATATCATTATCTACACCTTCCATACACTGT
>CAZWLT010000017.1:12618-17997 GCA_964634915.1 uncultured Clostridium sp.
TCTAAATCTTTTCCGGCTACCGCCGGAGTGTATCTCTATTTGCATTTCATGCAACCGTTTCGGACACGGCAGCTATGCTGCCTATTCATGATTTTGCTTCGCAAACCTCATGAATCGTCCTGCACTATATTCGATACACTGTTCGCATTCGCAAAGCATTCGCAAGCGAATGCTTTGCGAATGCTCTACATGCTTTCAACCGTGTCAATACCGAGAAGTCCGAGCGCTGTATGAATTGTCTTTGCGGACGCGTCCACGATTGCAAGACGCGCTTTTTTTGTTTCCATATCAACATCGTCCTTCATGATAGGATTTGTATTATAGAACTTGTTGAACAGCTTCGTCAGATTTGTGACATAACGGTTGATATAAAACGGCTCATTCTTTTCGGCGGCGTCTTTGACCGCGTCACCGAACGCATTAAGCTGCTTTACAAGTGAATATGCCTCATCTGAAACAGCTTTTGAAAAGTCCGCGTCAGAATAATCTATCCCCTCCGCGCGTCTTAAAATACTTTTGCCGCGCGCATAGCCATACTGACAATACGGAGCGGATTCACCTTCAAAGTCAAGCATACTCTCCCAACTGAATACAATATCCTTTTCACGTGAATTTTTAAGGAATGTATAAAGAATCGCGCCGATACCGATTTTCTTTGCGGCGTCATCTATATCGTCAACATTTGAGCCGTTACTCTTTATTATTTCCCTTGTCTTATCGATTGATTCATTAAGTACATCCTCAAGAAACACGACATCGCCATGACGTGTTGACATACTCTTGCCGGGCAATTTCACAAGTCCGAAGCCCACATGCTCACAGCCCTCCGCCCATTCCCAGCCGGCTTTTTTCATTACGGCAAAAATCTGCTTGAAGTGAAGTGACTGCGGAATACCGACAACATATATATTCTTATAGAAATCATATGTTCTGTGGCGATAAAGCGCAGCCGCAATATCACGCGTCGCATAAATCGTCGCGCCGTCAGATTTAAGCACAATACACGGCGGCATATTAAGCTCGGAAAGGTCGACAACCTGCGCGCCATCACTCTCAACAAGGAGTCCCTTGTCACGAAGTATATCAACAACCTCATCCATTTTATCAGAATAGAAAGCCTCGCCGTTATATGAATCGAATGATACACCCAGCATATCATATACTCTTTTGAATTCAACAAGGCTGATATCCCTGAAATATTTCCATAATGCGGTTGTTTCCTCGTCACCGTTTTCAAGCTTTTTGAAATATTCCCTTGCCTCATCATCAAGCTCAGGATGTTTTTCCGCCTCCTCGTGGAACTTTACGTATATTTTAAGCAATTCCTTTATCGGGTCTTTTTCAATAACTTCCCTGTCGCCCCAACGCTTGTATGCCGATATGAGCTTTCCGAATTGCGTACCCCAGTCGCCAATATGATTAAGCGACCGCACATCATAGCCGGAATGCTTATAAATCTTTGCAAGCGAGCTGCCGATAGCTGTTGAGAAAAGATGTCCTATATGGAACGGCTTTGCAATATTCGGTGAAGAATACTCAACAAGCACCGTCTTGCCCCGTCCAATATCAGACTTGCCCCAGTTATCACCGGCTTTGATTACCGCTGTTACAGTCGATGAAATAAATTTCTCACGGTTTAGAAAGAAATTAAGATAACCGCCCTGTGCCTGTGCCTTGTCAATCATGTCATCGTCAGACATTTTTTCAGCCAATTCCCGAGCAATCAGCGGCGGCGCTTTACGCATCACTCTCGCAAGCGGAAAACACGGGAATGCAAGGTCGCCCATTTTTTCATCCGGCGGTATTTCGATTGATTTTTCAACTGTTTCCTTATCAAGCTCTGTTATATCAATTATTTTTTCTATTACGTGTTCCTTAAAATCCATTTTCCCACTCCTTTTTTACTGTATCTTGCATTGTGTCATTTTACCGCAGTATTGGTTTTTATTAATCCTTGATGTAACATCTTTCGTTTTACATTATCCCAATATTGCCTTTGCTTTAAGTATCGCAACGGCTGTTTTCGCGTCATGGATTTTATTATCCATAACCATCTGATACAGTTCGTCCAAGTCATATTTCGACACATTCAGAAATTCGCCCTCGTCAAGATTTTGTCCGACAAATTCCAAATCCCTCGCAAGATAGATGTTCAGCTTTTCCTCACAGTAGCCCGGTGTCGCGTAATACTCGCCAAGATGTGTAAACTCATTTGCCTTGTAACCCGTTTCCTCGATAAGCTCGCGTTTGCCGCACTCAAGCGGATTTTCGCCGTACTCAAGCTTGCCGGCGGGGATTTCCGTCATCATTGACCTTGCCGCAATTCTGTACTGGCTCACCATGAATACCTTTCTGTTCTCATCAACCGCTATAACACCCACACCGCCCGGATGACCGATAAGCTCGCGCATGGATGTTCTTCCGTCCGGCAGCTCTACCCGCTCCCTGCGTACCTTAATTATCTTTCCGTCATAAATATTTTCAACCGATAATGTTTTTTCTTCAAAATCCATAACCGTTTATTCCTTTCATAATATTAAGGTTGAAAGAAAATTGTCCGGATTGCCCGCTTTGAGGAGCGCCGTCGCACTTGTGTACATCAAACTCCGAAAAGTGGTGATATGGGCAATTTTATTCAACCGTCTTCACGAATTTTTCCACTCTATAATTTTATCGAGATATTCCTTAACCTTTTTCTCGCGTCCCTGCTTTGTCGGACGATAATACCGCCTGCGCGATAGCGCGTCCGGAAGACACTGCATTTTAGCCATTTTTTCAGCGGTGTCATGCGCGTAGACGTAACCCTTGCCGTAATCAAGCTCCTTCATCAGCTTTGTCGGCGCGTTCCTTATCTGCATAGGTACCGGTTCAGCCGGCATTTCACGTATATCCCTCTTGCTTTCCCCGCATGCCGTATACACGGCATTAGACTTGGGAGCTATCGACATATACACAACCGCGTGACATAGAATAACATCGCACTCCGGCATACCGATAAAATGGCACGCCTGATACGCGTTTACCGCGACATTAAGCGCGTTTGAATCCGCCATGCCTATGTCCTCGCTCGCGAACCTTATAACTCTGCGCGCGATATAAAGCGGGTCCTCGCCGCCCTGAAGCATACGTTCTGTCCAGTAGATAGCCGCGTCAGGGTCGCTGTTCCGCATAGATTTATGAAGCGCGGAAATCAGGTTGTAGTGTTCCTCGCCGTTTTTGTCATACAGGAGCGAGCGTCTGTTCATACACTGAGAAAGTGTTTCCTCGTTTACGGTTATTGTGCCGTCCTTGTCCGTCTCGCCGTTTAAAACCGCCATTTCAAGAGTATTAAGCGCGGTACGCGCGTCACCGTTTGAAAAGCGGGCGATAGCGTCAAGACCGGCATCGTCAATATTTACTTGAGTATCCCCGAAACCCTTGGGACTTTTGAGCGCGTGTTCCAAAAGCTCATGTATCTCGCTTTCTTCAAGCGCTTTCAAAATAAATACCTTACAGCGTGATAAAAGAGCGGAGTTTAATTCAAATGACGGGTTTTCGGTTGTCGCGCCGACAAGAATAATACTGCCCTTCTCAACGTACGGCAGAAACACGTCCTGCTGCGCCTTATTGAAACGGTGTATCTCGTCGGTAAAAAGCATTGTCCGCTGTCCCATACGGCGGTCCTTCTCAGCCTGCTCCATTATAGCCTTAATTTCCTTAACGCCGCTTGTGACCGCGCTCAGCTCAACGAATTCAGCCTTCGTCTGTGCCGCTATAATGCGCGCGAGCGTGGTCTTGCCGACACCCGGCGGACCCCAGAAAATCATCGAAGAAATCTGGTCCTGCTCAATAAGACGCCGCAGAATTTTACCCTCGCCTATCAAATGCTTCTGACCGACATACTCGTCAAGAGTACGCGGACGCAGACGCGATGATAACGGCTCGCTTTTTTCGCGGTCGTCAAACAGGTTTATCTGCTCCATTCTTGTCCCTCCAAATTACAGCTCCAAAGTGAGCTTTCTGCCCGATGGCTCATACTGACGATATCTCACGCCAACCATATCAAACATTTTCTTTGACGCGGTGTTATCATCTTCGCCGCAGTATTTGTCTGACATATAAACAACCTCGCGTATGCCCGACTGAATAATCGCCTTCGCGCACTCGTTGCACGGAAACAGCGTAACGTACAGTTTCGCGCCCGACAATGAGCCTGAGCTTCTGTTTAAAATAGCGTTTAATTCCGCGTGGCAAACGTACATGTATTTTGTGTCAATCGGGCGTTCCGCCTCGCGCTCCCAAGGCATATCGTCATCATTACAGCCAATCGGCATACCGTTATAGCCAAGTGACAAAATCTTGTTTTCACGGTTTATAATGCACGCGCCAACCTGCGTGTTTTCGTCCTTTGACCGCTGCGCCGATAAAAGCGCTATACCCATAAAATATTCGTCCCACGATATGTAATCTGTTCTTTTCATAACTTAGCTATCCTCCTTTATAGTGGCAGAATTTCCGAAAGTATTTGTTGTTTTGTCGAAGATTATACGTTCAGAGCGGGTTTCTCCGCTTGAACCGGAGTATGTGTATTCCAGCGCCGCGCTGTCTTTATCGCTTTCAACAAGGCTGAGATTACCGTACGATGACCATGTGCCTCCGCGGCTACTGTCCAGTTCTTGTTTTGACGTCAGGTAGGTGTATGCTTTCAGCTCGGTGTGCTGACTTGTTCCTCCTACTGTTTCAAGACAGAAAATATAATCATCGTCAAATAATACTCCGTAATTGGCTATGGAAAGCGAAGCTATCATCTCCCCATCCTGAGTATTTCCGCCATTGTCAAACGGCAGTTTGATTAGCTCTCCTTTTATAATCTTCGTTCCGTATTCGTTTTGAATAAGGCGCGCAAAATATATTTCATTATCCGTTACTCGGACTGAGCTGTTGAACATTCGATAGACTCTCTCATATCCCCGTGTTTCGTCCTTAACGCCGAGATAAGTGTTGTTATCGTCATTAAAAGTATAATACTTCCATACGTTGCCGTTCGCGTCCTCTTTTTCGGCGACTACATTAATATCCTTCTGCCTGCCTGTCATCGCGACGGTTTTGCTGTCGCCGTTCCAGTAGATTTGCTGTCCGCTTAATTCGCCGAGCTTTCGCATCGGCAGATACGTTGTGCCGTTGTATAAAATGCTTGACGGAGTTGTTTCTCCGTTGTCAAAGTCAATGTCCTCGCCCCACTGTATTTGGTCAACTCCGTTTACATTGATACGCACCTGATTAAACAGCGCGTCTATATTTTCCGCTATCGCCGGAGCCGCAAATACCGCCGCGCCGATTAGCAAGCCCGTTATTACGCCTTTTGTGTAGCTTTTCATTGTACGTCCTCCACCTTATACT
>CAZWLT010000018.1:0-17554 GCA_964634915.1 uncultured Clostridium sp.
TAATCGCATCCCCCGATATGTTTTCCTCCTCCGAGCGGGATTCTTCAATTTTATTCAATACCGAAGCCTTTGTCTTTTTTATATGCTTGCCTATTATCTCTGAAACATCGGTTACAGTGACAAATGCCGATTCGTCATCTTCCTTTATAATACGCTTTACCTCTGCCAGTTCAATTCGCGTAACTACACAGTACAGCACTACCTTTTTCCCGCTGATTAATCCTTCGCCCTCAAGCAAGGTACAGGTTCTTCCAAGACATTTATACAAGCTGTCCGCAATATTTCTGCCCTTGTTTGTGATTATCATAACCGCCTTTGCCTGTTCCATTCCAACTTCCACCATATCTATTATTTTAAATGAGATAAAGTATGTAAGCAGGCTGTAAAGCGCTCTGTCCCAGCCGAATAAAATACCCGCCGCGGCGTATATTGCAATGTTTATTGCGAAAATAATCTGACCTACCGAAAAATTAGTTTTCTTGCTCAGAAGCAGCGCCACAATTTCAGTTCCGTCAAGACATCCTCCGTAACGCAGCACAGTTCCTACTCCAAAGCCTAATATAACGCCGCCGAAAACAACAGCCAGAAGCTCAGTATTGGTTATTTCAGGAACATCCCTGAAAAGTTCAAGCATAAGCGAAAACAACACCATACCATAAGCGCCGCGTACAAGGAATCGCCAGCCAAGCTGCCGGAAGCCTAAAATCAGAAACGGCAGGTTAAGAATAATGACAAACACACTGATTCCCTTATTAAAAAGCTGATTTAAAATAATACTTATACCGGTTATGCCGCCGTCAAGAATAGTTGACGGAATTAAAAATTCTTCCAGCGCAAACGCCGCGGCGACAGCGCCCAGCGTAATCGCAATATACGGCAGAATATATTCCTTTGTTACGGCTTTAAAATTCATAAAACATCATCCTCGATTCATTATATAAAAGGCATTTGCGGAAAATTCAGCAAATGCCCGAAAATATTATTCTTCATCAAAAAGGGCTCTTGCAAAATCCGCCGGTACAAATTCCTGAAGGTCGTCTATACCCTCGCCCACACCAACAAACTTAACAGGCAAATTCTGTTCCTTCGCTATTGATATCACAATACCGCCTTTTGCGGTACCGTCAAGCTTTGTAAGAATTATACCCGTTATATCGGCGGCTTCCGCAAACAGCTTTGCCTGACTCACGGCATTCTGACCTGTGGTTGCGTCAAGCACAAGAAGTGTTTCTCTTGCGCTGTCCGGCAGTTCACGTTCTATAACGCGATTTATTTTTGCCAGTTCCGCCATAAGATTTTTCTTATTGTGCAGTCTTCCGGCTGTGTCGCATATAAGCACATCGGCGCCTCTTGCCTTTGCCGCGTTACACGCGTCAAATACAACCGATGCCGGATCGCTGTTTTCCTGATGCTTGATTATGTCGCATCCGCTTCTCTGTGCCCATATATCGAGCTGGTCAATAGCAGCGGCTCTGAATGTATCGGCAGCGCCAAGAAGAACGCTTTTTCCCATCGCCTTATAATGCGACGCTATTTTGCCTATACTTGTCGTTTTGCCGACACCATTTACGCCAATTACAAGAATTACCGACGGAGTTGTGGATATATTAACCTCCGAATCCTGTTCGCTGAGAATATCGCTTATAATATCTTTAAGCTCCTGTTTCACAAGATTACCGTCCGTAATATGCTTGCGCTTTACATTATCACGCAGTGTTTCAATTATATACTCAGTGGTTTCGACACCGATATCCGCCATAATAAGCGCTTCTTCAAGATTTTCAAAAAGCTCGTCATCAACCTTTACAAACACGCTGAATACATTGTTCACCTGTCCTGCAATAGACTCTCTTGTTTTTGTAAGTCCGGCTTTTAATTTATCAAAAAATCCCATGTGTGTAATAATTACTCCTTTCGCAAAACCAAGACTGAAAGAAAATCGTTCAGATTGCCGCTTTTTAGCGAGGTGCCGTATGCGGATACTGCCCTCGTCAAAAAGTGCTTAGATGGGCGATTTTATTCAGGCTTTCTCCTTAACTGACCATATCCTCAGCCACATCATCAATATGCAGCGACAACAGCTTTGAAACACCCTTTTCCTGCATTGTTACGCCATACAGGATATTGGCGGCTTCCATTGTACCGCGCCGATGCGTAATAATAATAAACTGAGTCTGTTCAATATAATTTTTCAAATATGTTGCAAACCTTGATACGTTTACATCGTCAAGCGCGGCGTCAATCTCGTCAAGAATACAGAACGGCGCCGGCTTGATACGAAGTATCGCAAATAAAAGCGCGATTGCTATAAATGACTTTTCACCGCCGGAGTAAAGATTTATATTCTGTTTACCCTTGCCCGGCAGCTGTACTTCTATTTCAATACCGCTCTCAAGAACATTATCCGGATCGGAAAGCGACAATTCGCCATGACCGCCGCCGAACAGCTCCCTAAACACATGACCAAAGCTTTCGTTAATTTCCGTAAACTGCTTCTCAAAGTGTTCCTCCATAAGTTCTTCCATAGAAGCAATTATATCATTCAAGTCAGCCTTTGATTTGTCAAGGTCATTTTTCTGTTCCGTAAGGAACTTAAATCGTTCCTCAACCGCTATATATTCCTCAATCGCGTCGATATTGACGCTTCCAAGCGCCTTAATTTCCGCTTTCAGTTCAGACAGTCTTGCAAATGCGGCTTTTTCATCTTCAACCTCTGTTTTGATGTCGGTTGCCGTTGTGTAAGTAAGCTCATAATTATCCCATAGCTTGTTTAAAATATTCTCATTATCATTATTCAGCTTTTCACGTCTGTTCTCAAGTCTTGAAAGCTCCTGCTGTAATTTAAGCAATTTATCGGTAAGGTCTTTATTGGAATTCTGAATACTCTGAAGTGTGTCAACAATGTTCTTCTTCTCTTCTTCAATTTCTTTTATTTTATTATTGATACTCTCCGATGTCTGTTTCAGATTTTCTGAAAAATCTTTCTTCTCATTAATCTGTTTATACAACTCATCAATCTCTTTGTGTATTCTTTCCTTGTCCTGTTCACG
Source organism: uncultured Clostridium sp. (assembly GCA_964634915.1). Taxonomy (GTDB): domain Bacteria; phylum Bacillota; class Clostridia; order UBA1381; family UBA1381; genus Hominilimicola. The sequence continues at coordinate 3,051 of CAZWLT010000018.1, forward strand.
GCATGCAATATCGTCAACCGATTGCTTAATATCTGCGTTTGTTGTATCTATTGTATTCTGTATCAGCTTGATATCCTTCTGAAGCGACGCAAGAGTCATCGTCTTATCCATTATGCTCTGCGACTTTTCTTCTTTTTCATTTGATATTCTTTCAAATTCTTCTGTCATGCTTTCAGTCTTTTTCCGCAAGCCATCCGCCTCTTTTTCAAGAGTACGTATGCTCTGCAAAAGTATGGCAATTTCATCAGAAGACTGTGAAAGCTGATTTTCTATCTGTACAAGCTCCGCCTTATAATTCTGTTCTGTTTCGCCGCCGGATTCAAGTGATTGCTCAAGATGCGCCTGTGTACTTTCAAGACGCAATATTTCATCCTCATATTCTCTTACCAGAGGAATATACGACGAAAGCTGATTATTTATTATACGCATATCGTCTTCTTTTTTTCGCTTTTTTTCAGTATATTCCCTGATTTGCGCGGATAATTCCTTGATTTCGGACGAAAGAGTTTTTATCTCAGCCGCTCTGGACAAAAATCCGCTTTGCTTGTTCACGCTGCCGCCGGACATTGAACCGCCGCTATTAAGAATATCACCTTCAAGAGTAACAACTCTGAACTTATACCCGAATTTACGGCTCATATTAATCGCGTTATCAACATTATCAACTACAACAACACGTCCCAAAAGATTTTTTATAATACCGTCATACTTTTTGTCATATCTGACAAGAGTATTGGCAAGACCTATAAAACCGTCACTTTCGCTTATCTGACGTACATTGTCTATCTCTTTGCCCTTAACAGACGTAACAGGCAAAAACGTCGCCCTGCCGGCATTATTGCGGCGCAGATAATTAATAGCCGTCTTGGCGTCTTCCTCGCTTTCAACAACTATATTCTGCATAGCGCCGCCCAATGCAATTTCTATTGCGGTTACATATTCCTTATTGACATCAATAAGACCCGAAACAGTACCGTATATCGCAATCTTTTTCAATTCATCGGCTTTAAGAACAGCCTTTACGCTTTTTGCAAAACCCGCGTAATCATTTTCCATGCCTTCAAGAATTTTCTTCTTTGATGATTTGGAATCATACTCAACATTCATTGAATTGAGCTTATTCACCGCTTCGTCATACTCGCCTTTAAGAGAGTCCATATTCCGCGTATGACGTTCAACAGCAGCTTTCATCTTTGTAAGCTTTTCCGATTTCTGCGCTATTTCACTCTTGCAGTTTTCAATATCCTGTATGGTATTTGTAACACCCTCATTAAAGCTCCTGATTTCAGCCTCGACAACACTGCGTCTTTCAATAAAACTGGAGCGTAGTGTTTCAACACCGTTCATCTGTGCCTTTTTTGCAGAAACTTCATTCAGCTTTTCAATGGCGTCGCTTTTGTATTCCTCAATCTTTTCAGACAGCCTATTCTTTTCCTCGTCAATTTTGTCCTGTTCCTCTTTTGCAAAATCAAATTCCGCTAAAATTTCCTGTGCTGTCTGTTCCTTTTCTTTAATTTCGGCATTATACTTTTCAATATCGCTTTCGCGTTCAATATTTCTGTCTTTGATTGACTTTATTTCATTATCAATTCTTTCAAGCATTGAATTGCTGTTTCTAATATTATTTTCAGCTATAGAAATTTCATTTGCCGATGACATACTGTTTGCCTGCGCTTCACGCAAAAGTCTGTTCTGCTCAGCAATTTCCTCATCCTTGGCATTGCTCTCATCATACAAGCCTGTAATCTTTCTTTCAGTTTCAGACTCTGTTTCACGCAAGCCGGAAAGCTCGTCCTCAACACTTTTATACAGCTTTTCGGTTTCTTCAAGCGTTATATTATTTTTATCAATGGTAATAAGGCTCATATTAACGTCAAGACCCTTATACTCCTCATAAAGAGTAAGATACTTTCTCGCCTTTTCCGACTGACGTTTAAGCGGTGTTCTCTGACCCTCAAGCTCTGCTGTTATATCTCCTATTCTGACAAGGTTTTCCTCAACGCCTTTAAGCTTTTTTTCTGCCTCCTCTTTTCTGTACTTGTATTTTGAAACACCGGCAGCCTCTTCAAAAAGACTTCTTCTGTCCTCAGCCTTTGTTGAAAGTATCTGTGAAACGTTACCCTGTCCGATAATTGAATAACCATCGCGTCCAAGTCCCGTGTCCATGAACAGCTCATGTATATCCTTCAATCTGCAATTTGCATGATTAATCTGATATGTGCTTTCACCGCTGCGGAAAAGACGGCGTGTGACAACAACTTCATTAAAATCTATATTGAACATATGCGTGCTGTTATCAAGCACAAGACTTACTTCTGCATAGTTTACGGGCTTTCTTGTTTCCGTACCGGCAAAAATAACGTCCTGCATATTTGAACCGCGAAGTGATTTTGCACTCATTTCGCCGATTACCCATCGTATAGCATCGGAGATGTTGCTCTTACCGCTTCCGTTCGGACCTACAACGGCAGTTGAGCCGTCGCCGAAATCAAGAACAGTTTTATCGGCAAAGGACTTGAACCCCTGTAATTCCAACCTCTTTAATAGCAAGTACATCTCACCTCTCTTTTCTTTAAATTTTCATCCGCGTGAATTTTAATATCAATATTTTTCTCTTTTTTAAATCTTTTAATATTTGCTTTTTTATTTCCGACAGCCTTTGATATCTCCTTCGGATTTACATACACATCCGCATATCCGCATTCACGCGAGTTCATGCTGTCTGAAATAATGTCATAATAAACGCTGCTTTCCACAAGCTCACGGAATGAGCTGTGTACAGGTCCCGCGACAACGCTTCCGTTTTCGCTTATCTCATCGGTGGACTGCAGTCCTATTCTGATAACGGTTATATCGTTTTCTTCAAATTTGAGCAAAAGCTGTTTTGCCAATTCCACCGCTTCAATCAAAGTCTGCGGAATATACTTTTTTTCATAATACATTTTTTCAAGAAATGTATCTTTGATTGTAAGCGTCGGATAAATTCTGACGATATCCGGTTTAAGTTTTATAATCTCGTCCGCTGTACGGAGTGATTTTGTTTCAGTGTCACCGGGAAGTCCTGTCATCATCTGCAAGCCAAGTGTAAAATGATACTGACGTATAAGTTCTGCCGCTTTTATAACATCTTCCCTTGTATGTCCCCTGCTTGCGCGTTTAAGCACTTCATCATCCATTGACTGAACGCCAAGCTCAATAGTTGTCACACCGTATTTTTTCAGATTATCAAGTATTGTCTTATCTATATAATCCGGTCTTGTTGACAGACGTATTCCGTCTATGAGTCCGTTTTCAAGGTATTCATGTGCCACAGCCAATAATGCGCTCTGTTCATCTATCGGAATACCTGTAAAGCTGCCGCCGAAAAAAGCCGCCTCAATCCTGCGGTTTTCTTTCGGGAGCGTTTTAAGATGCTTTTCTATAATATCACGCGCATCAGACGGCATCACTTCTTTTTGTGTCCCCGTTATACGTTTCTGATTACAGAATACGCAATCAAACGGGCAGCCCCTGTGCGGCACAAATATCGGTATATTATATGTTTTCATATCCGCTTGCCGATATCACGCAGCGCCATATGCGCGGCATTCTGTTCCGCTTCTTTTTTGCTGTGACCCGTACCTTTATTTTTTGGCACGTTGTCAACAAGCACCTGAACCTCAAAAACCTTGTTATGATCCTGTCCGCTTTCACTGATAGTTCTGTAAGTAACCTTACCCTTAGTGCCTTTCTGCAAAGCCTCCTGAAGCATTGTTTTGTAGTCTGTGTATCTGTGTCCCATGATGACATCGTCAATAGAATCACGCATAAGGTCAATAACCCATTTACGCGCAATTTCCATACCGCCGTCAAGATAAATCGCGGCAAGAACAGCTTCGAACGCGTCAGAAACAATTGACGGTCTTTCGCGTCCGCCCGTCATTTCTTCGCCCTTGCCGAGAAGAATAAATCTGCTCAGCGATATCTTCTTTGCCACATCATATAATGATTGCTCGCACACAAGAGTCGCTCTGTACTTTGAAAGCCAGCCTTCCGCAACATCCGGCAGGCGTCTGAAAATGTAATCGCTTATAATTATGCTTAGCACTGAATCGCCCAGAAACTCAAGACGTTCATTACTCGCTTTATTGCACTCATTTGCATATGAGCTGTGCGTTAGCGCATTTTCAAGAAGATTTTTATTTTTAAATTTGTAACCGATTCTGTCTTCAACGTTCTTCATATTTACCTCTTTTCTCCTACATGCGCTGCTCTAAAAAGTGAAATGTTCGCTTTTTGGAGCAATTCACATAAATCCATAAAATCAACATTAGAGGGTGCTTTAAAAAGCATCCTCTAACACGTAATTTTATTCAGATTATCCTTCGTACTTCTTCATCACAAGGCTTGCGTTATGACCGCCAAATCCAAGCGAGTTTGACATTGCGGCTCTAACTTCCTGATTTCTTCCTTCGTTAGGAACAATATCAAGGTCACAATCAGAATCAGGATTCCGGTAGTTCATTGTTGCCGGAATATATCCTTCTTTGATTGCAAGCGCGCATACGATTGCTTCAACACCGCCGGCAGCGCCGAGAAGATGACCTGTCATTGACTTTGTTGAGCTTACCGCAACTGTCTTTGCGGCATCGCCGAGAGCCTTCTTTATAGCCTCTGTTTCAAACCAGTCATTGTATTTTGTTGATGTGCCATGCGCGTTGATATATGTGATTTCTTCAGGCTTAAGTCCGGCATCCTTGATTGCCATTTCCATAGCCTTCGCGCCGCCTTCACCGCCCGGAACAGGACTTGTGATGTGGTATGCGTCGTCTGTTGCACCATATCCTGCCATTTCACAGATAATGTTTGCGCCTCTTGCTTTTGCATGGTCAAGCTCTTCAAGAACTATAAATCCGGCGCCCTCGCCAAGTACAAATCCGTCACGTTCGGCATCAAACGGTCTTGAAGCCGTCTTAGGATCATCATTTCTTGTTGACATAGCCTTCATATTACAGAAACCGGCAAACGCGCTCGGACTTACCGCGGCTTCACAGCCGCCGGCAATGATAATATCGTTATCGCCGTACTGAATATGTCTGAAAGCGGTACCAATCGCGTTTGAACCAGACGCGCATGCTGTAACAACATTTTCATTGACACCCTTCATCTTATTCCTTATAGCAATATGAGCCGGCGCCATATTTCCAATCATCATCGGAATAAAGAACGGACTTACTCTGCCCGGGCCTTTATTTATTAGATTTGAATATTGCTCCTCGAATGTAATAATACCGCCAATACCTGTGCCTGTTATTACACCGACTCTCCATGCGTCTTCCTTTTCCATATCAATTCCGGCATTTTTGATTGCTTCATCGGCAGCCACAACAGCGAACTGAGCGAATCTGTCCATCTTGCGGACTTCTTTCTTTTCAATAAACTCTGTCGGATCGAAGTTCTTTACTTCCGCGGCAATCTGCGTTTTATAATTTGCCGCGTCAAAATGAGTGATTTTATCAATACCGCATTTTCCGGTTTTAATGCCGTCCCAGAAAGACGCGATATCATTTCCGATAGGTGTAATCGCTCCAAGACCGGTTACAACAACTCTCTTCATACTTTTGCCTCCTGTATATTATATATAATAAAATTAAATTCTTTAATTCAATAAAAGCGTATGCCCTGCATCAAATTTACATCCGATGCAAGGCTATTGCTTTATTCTTATGCATGACTCTTGATATACTCAACCGCGTCGCCTACTGTGCTGATCTTTTCAGCCTCCTCATCAGGGATTTCGATATCGAATTCAGTTTCAAGACCCATGATAAGCTCAACAACGTCCAAAGAATCTGCACCCAAATCGTCAACAAATGATGCCTCCATTGTTACTTCCTCAGCATCAACGCTAAGCTGGTCAACGATGACGTTCTTTATTCTTTCAAATTCCTCCATTATCCTCTTGCACCCCCTTTCACTGTCGTTATATATAAATTCATAAAGAATTATATAGCTATTATATTACATTACAAGTCCGCCGTCAACATTTATTACCTGACCTGTTACATATTGTGACATATCAGATGCAAGAAATGCCACAACGTCTGCGATATTGTCTGTTTCACCGAATTTTCCAAGCGGAATTGCGTCAAGATATTTCTGTTTAACATCGTCTGTAAGAACATCTGTCATTGCCGAGCGGATAAATCCGGGAGCAACGGCATTGCATCTTATGCCTCTTGATGAGAATTCCTTTGCGGTTGTCTTTGTAAGACCGATAAGACCGGCCTTTGAAGCGACATAGTTTGCCTGACCGGGATTGCCCATAACGCCTACTATTGACGCAATATTGACAATAGCGCCGCTTCTCTGCTTCATCATAGGTCTTGCGACCGCCTTAATACAGTTAAACGCACCCTTCAGATTTATATCCATAACAAGATCCCAGTCCTCCTCTGACATTCTTATCATAAGACCGTCTCTTGTGATACCCGCGTTATTAACAAATATATCTATCTTACCGAATTTTTCAAGCGCCGCTTGGATAAGCGTTTCAACATCGTCCTTATTTCTCACATCGCCCTTCACAACGATACTGTCAACGCCCAAAGCCTTGATTTCCTCACAAGTTTCATCAGCATAGTCCGATGACGGAATATCATTGATAACAATATTGGCGCCGTATGACGCGAGCTTTAAAGCTATAGCCTTGCCAATACCTCTGCCGCTTCCCGTTATAATTGCCGTTTTACCTTTTAACATTTCATTTGCTCCCTTCTCTTACGCGTTAAGACCCTCAAGAGTCTTTTCAAGCGATGCCATATCCTCTACATTGAATACCTTTACATCTCTTGAAACCTTTTTAACAAATCCACTCAGCGCCTTGCCCGGACCAACCTCAACGAATGTATCAACTCCGTCCGCTATCATCCTTCTGATAGTATCCTCCCATTTAACCGAAGATGAAACCTGCTTTATAAGCATAGGCTTAATGTCATCCTTTGAAGGAACGTAATCTGCCGTTACATTTGTTATTACAGGTATCCGCATATCACTGACTTCCACATTCTCAAGCTCTTTTGCAAGTTTTTCGCCCGCGCCGATAAGCATTGAACAGTGGAACGGCGCTGAAACGTCAAGCTTCAACGCTCTCTTCGCGCCCTTTTCCTTTGCCAGTTCACAGCACTTTTCAACTGCCTTAACCTCTCCCGATACAACTATCTGACCTGGGCAGTTGAAGTTCGCAGGCGAGCATACGCCAGCCTTTGAAGCTTCCTCACAGCACGCAATAACGTCCTCACTGCTAAGCGCGATTATAGCGGCCATTGCGCCCTCGCCTACAGGAACCTCCTCCTGCATATACTTGCCGCGTTTCTTCACAAGTCTGACACCGTCAGCGAAATTCATCGAACCCGACGCAATATGCGCTGTATACTCTCCAAGGCTAAGTCCCGCAACAACGTCAGGCTTGATACCCTTTTCCCGCAAAACGCGAAGCGCGGCAACGCTCATTGTAACGATTGTCGGCTGTGTGTTTTCTGTAATCATAAGAGTTTCCTTGTCGCCGTTCCATATCATATCCTTTATATCAAAGCCAAGAGCTTCGCTTGCCTCGTCAAAAGCCATGTCCGCAACAGGGAAATTTTCCGCAAGCTCCTTGCCCATGCCAACTGCCTGAGCGCCCTGACCTGCGAATACAAATGCTAATTTACCCATTCTAAAATCCTTTCTCAATTAAATATATATCAAAACTGTATAGACAAATTACTTCAATTTTGCGTTAATCGCTTCTATTACACCCTCTGCGCCGTCGAAATAGCTCTTTATAATGTCCGCGCATGGCTCGATTTTGCTAACCATAGCCGCTGACTGACCTGCCATAAGAGAACCCATCTGAACATCGCCCTCAGCGAACGCGCGTCTTAAGCCGCCGATACCAAGCTGTTCGATTTCTTCAAATGACGCGCCGGCTTTTTCAAGCTTGTCATATTCACGTGTAAGCTTATTCTTGAGCGCTCTTACGGGCGCGCCTGTGCTTCTGCCTGTTACAACAGCGTCTCTGTCCTTAGCCTTAATAATTGCCTGCTTGTAATTATCATGCGCCACACACTCATCTGAGCAGATAAAACGCGTACCAACCTGTATACCGTCCGCGCCAAGCGCAAACGCCGCAACCGCGCCGCGGCTGTCCGCGATACCGCCGGCTGCCGCTACAGGTATTGAAACAGCGTCGGCAACCTGCGGTACAAGCACCATGGTTGTAAGCTCGCCGATATGTCCGCCGGCTTCTGTGCCCTCAGCTATAACAGCATCAGCGCCGGACTTTTCCATCTTAACTGCCATTGCCACACTTGCAATAACAGGCATAACCTTTATTCCGGCATCTTTCAAAGCCGGTATGTACTTAGCAGGATTACCGGCGCCGGTTGCGACCGCGGCAGGCTTTTCTTCAATAATAACCCGCATAACCTCTTCAACAGAGGGCGACATCATCATTACGTTTACGCCAAAAGGCTTATCTGTAAGACTTTTTGCCTTCCTTATCTGTTCGCGCACAACTTCACCCGGCGCGTTTCCCGCCGCAATAATTCCAAGTCCTCCGCCGTTTGAAACAGCGGCGGCAAGCTCAGCAGTCGCCACCCATGCCATACCGCCCTGAAGAATAGGGTATTCGATTCCAAGTAATTCGCATAGTCTTGTATTCATATTTATCTCCCTTTCTGTGCAACGCACATCATAAAATTATTTACCATTCAAGAAGCGCGGCTCCCCATGTAAGTCCGCCGCCGAAGCCTACAAGAACAATCTTGTCTCCCTTTTTTATTCTGCCCTGCTCAACAGCCTGCGCAAGCGAAACGGGTATACACGATGCCGATGTATTACCATACTTTTCAAGGTTAAGAAATACCTTGTCTGAACTTATACCCATTCTCTTTATAGCGCTGTCAACAATTCTGTAGTTCGCCTGATGAGGCACAACAAGGGCAATGTCGTCCCATGTAAGACCTGCCTCCTTAATTACCTTCGCGCTTGCTTCAGCCATAGTCTTTACCGCAAACTTCATAACAGCCTGTCCTGCCATCCAGATAGTATCCTTTCTGTGGCTTACTCTCTTTTCTATCTCTTCATTATCATTTCTGTATGCAAGACTTGTTATCGCGCCGCCGCTTGCTCCGTCTGCGCCGATATCCGTAGCCATGATACCTGTTTCCTCGCTTGCTGATACAATAGCCGCGCCGGCAGCATCGCCGAACAATACACAGGTTGCCCTGTCCTTATAGTCAACAGCCTTGCTCAACACATCGGAACAAACAACAAGTATATGCTTATACGTACCTGTTTCAATAAACTGCTTCGCTATTGTAAGACCGGTTACAAATCCCGAACATGCCGCATTATAATCAAATGCCGCCGCATTCACCGCGCCAAGCGCGCTCTGTACGACACACGCGCATGCCGGCGTGAAATAATCGGGAGTTACTGTCGCAAGCATGATAAGGTCAAGCTCCTCTGCTTTAAGTCCGGCATTTTCAAGCGCTTTCCTGCTTGCCTTGACAGCCATATCCGTTGTATACTCATCATCCGCGGCTATATGTCTTTCCTTGATGCCCGTACGTCTTACAATCCATTCATCGTTAGTATCAACAATGCTTTCCATGTAAGCATTGTCATATACCTTTTCAGGTATGTATCCGCCGACTCCGGTAATTTTCGCATTAATCATTTGCTTTATCCTCCATACAGTTTATATTATTTACAATATCATCAATTACGCTTGTTTCAACAAATTTCTTAGCCTGTTTTATAGCAGAGAAAACCGCTTTCGCATCTGATGAACCATGTCCCTTGATAACAGGCTTCTTTGTACCCAGAAGCGGCGCGCCGCCGTATTCGCGGTAGTCCATTGTCTGTTTGAATTCATTAAGTCCCTTCAAAACAAACAACGCGCCTATCTTTGTGAAAAAGCCCTTGGTAAATATACCCTTTACCTTACTGCTTACAACATGTCCCATACCCTCAACGGTTTTAAGTATTACATTACCCACAAAGCCGTCACAGGTAATAACGTCCGTATTTCCTTCCATAACATCGCGGCCCTCAATGTTGCCGACAAAATTTATCGGCGCGGCTTTAAGCAGCGGATATGTTTCCTTTGTAAGCTCGTCACCCTTACCTTCTTCCTCGCCGTTAGACATAAGTCCGACGGTAGGGTTCTTTATATCAAGCACATTTTTCATATATATGCTGCCCATAATTGCAAACTGGACAAGATTTTCCCTCTTGCAGTTTGTGTTTGCGCCGGCATCAATAAGCATCTTAGGTCCTTTTGCTGTCGGAAGGAGCGTGGCAAGAGCCGGTCTTAAAACGCCCTTAATTCTCCCCACAATGAGCAGTCCCGACGCCAGAAGCGCTCCGGTGTTACCCATCGAAAGCATGGCGTCGCCTTCATTGTTTTTCAGCATATTCGCCGCGACAACAACCGACGCGTTCTTTTTACTTCTTACCGCCTTTACCGGTTCTTCGTGATTTGATATGACATCGTCAGCATGGACTATATTGATATTGCCGCTGTTGTAATCGTACTTTTTAAGTTCTTCCCTTACAACGTCCTCCTGACCGACAAGTATCAATTCGACATCCAGCTCTTTAGATGCCTTTGCCGCGGCCTCAACAGGCGCCTGCGGCGCGTAATCTCCGCCCATAGCATCAATTATAATCTTCATTTATTCCTCCGAACTGTCTGCAACAATCAGACTGAATTTCCCTCTGAATACCTCATTCATATTCGCTTTTATCACAACGCGTACTATGAATTCTTTTTCTTCAACTCTCATAACGTCAGACTTTGCAATAAGTCTGTCGCCCGCATGAGCTTCATGAACATACTTGACATTTGCGAACTTTACAAGCGCGGCCTTTGCGTCTATGACGTTCACCGCAAGATTTTCCGCAAACGCGTAAATATACTGTCCCTTAACGATATCCGTACCTTCAAATACCATTGTATTGTCTGTTTCAAGAACAGATATGCCGTCATGGAAAAGGTTGATATCAAGCACTTCGCCCGCAGGGTCAACTGTTGAATTCATCCCTTCCTCGGCAGCGGATTTAATTCTTTCACGATATTCCGCAATACCAAGCTCAGCTCTGTCGAAACGAATTGTGGAAACACTCACATTACAAGCTTCTGCAAGCTCTTCATCTTTTAAAAACGGATTCTGTTTTATCTGTTTTAGCAAGAATTCATGCCGCTGTTTTTTCAGCATAGTTCTTGTCATAATGAGTACTCCTTTCTGCCCTTTTTCCGACATTTATCAATTATTATTAGTAGCAGGTACTAAATCACCACTACATCTGATTATATAACATAGATTAGCCCATTGCAATATTTTATTGTAAATTCACACAAACATTGTTAAATCTGTTTAAAAGTCAACCCCAAAATATGGTTACTATTACTCCAATACATACAAAATATGGTGTCGATAAATGGTTCTGTGACCAGGTATCAACACCATATTTTAAATTCATGTTATTTTATCAGTCATGCTTAACATCGCAGCTGTCACAGCAGCCTGTGCAGTCTTTATGAATCGGTTCTTCTCCTCTGCGTTTTTTGTAATCGTTTATAGCGGATTCTATAGCCTCTTCCGCAAGCACCGAGCAGTGTATTTTTTCCTTGGGAAGTCCGTCAAGCGCCTCCATAACCGCTTTGTTTGTAAGCTGCAAAGCCTCGTCAACCGTCTTGCCCTTAACCATTTCGGTAGCCATTGAGCTTGTCGCAATAGCCGCGCCGCAGCCAAATGTCTTGAATTTGACATCCTTAATGACATTATCCTCAATATCCATATACATCTTCATTATATCGCCGCACTTTGCGTTGCCAACTTCGCCTACCGCGTTTGCGTTTTCAATCTCGCCGACGTTTCTCGGATGCGCAAAATGATCCATTACCTTTTCACTGTACATTATTAATCAGTCCTTTCAAATTATTCTATACCCTCATATAGGGGTGACATATCTCTTAATCTCTGAATTATTGGAGGAAGCACTTCGATTACGTAATCAACGTCCTCCTCCGTTGTTTCCTCGCCCACGCTGAGTCTTAATGAGCCATGCGCGATTTCGTGAGGAAGTCCGATTGCAATAAGCACGTGCGACGGGTCAAGCGAGCCTGACGCGCAGGCGCTTCCGCTTGACGCCGCGACTCCCTTCATATCCAGCATCATAAGGATTGATTCACCCTCAACATACCGGAATGAGAAATTGGCATTGTTGCACATTCTTCCCTCATTCTCCGGACCGTTAAGTCTGCAATACGGAATATTCGCCTTGATACCGGCAATAAGCCTGTCACGCATTTTTTTGCAATGCTCCATATTCTTGTCAAGGTCATTAACCGCAATCTCAAGCGCCTTTGCAAGTCCGGCAATACCCGCAAGATTTTCAGTAGCCGCTCTCTTGCCCCTTTCCTGTCCGCCGCCGTGGATAAGGTTGTCTATACGTATTCCGTTTCTTATATACAGCATACCGACACCCTTTGGACCGCGGAACTTGTGCGCAGACAGCGAAAGCATATCAACTCCAAGCTCCTGTACATTTATCTTCATATGTCCGATAGCCTGTACGGCATCGGTATGGAATATTACCCTATGTGCTTTTGCAACCTTGGCAAGCTCCGCAATCGGCTCAATTGTACCGATTTCATTATTTGCGGTCATTATTGATATAAGAATAGTCTTATCAGTAATAGCCTCTTCAAGCTGCTTAGGCGTAACAAATCCGTATTCGTCAACATCAAGATAAGTCACATCAAAACCATGTTTTTCAAGATATTCACACGTATTTAAAACAGCGTGATGCTCAATCTTTGTTGTTATAATGTGATTACCCTTTTTCTGATTCGCGAAGGCAATACCCTTTATTGCCCAGTTGTCAGCCTCACAGCCCGAACCGGTGAAATATATCTCATTCACATTTGCCGCGCCAATGTTTTTTGCAACACTCTCACGCATCTTATAAAGCGCCTGCTCCGCGTCGCGTCCGACTTTATAGAATTTTGATGAAGCATTGCCGTATATGTCTGTATAATACGGAATCATCGCGTCAAGAACTTCCTTTTTCAGAGAGGTTGTCGCATTATTATCCATATATACTGATTTCATACTATCATCTCCTGTGTATTAATTAAATTTGAACATTTGAATAACTGTTCAAATATATTTTACTTTATATTTCCTACTTTGTCAATAGACTTTAAAAATATTCTATACAAAAATATGTGTATATTTTAACCTGCCAAGTCCTAAATATTCAGAATTGTCACTATACTTTTTGTTAAAAATAGTATATAATAAATCCGAGGTGATAAACATGGTAAGCGGTATTATAGCGGAATACAATATTTTCCACAACGGGCATAAATATCAGATAGACGAAGCAAAAAAGCAATCGGATGCGGTTGTGGCTGTTATGAGCGGCAGCTTTGTGCAGCGCGGCGATGTTGCGGCGACAGATAAATGGTCACGCGCAAAAATGGCGCTTATGTGCGGCGCTGACCTTGTATTGGAGCTTCCCGCTTGCTATGCTTTAAACGCCGCGCCGAATTTCGCTGCCGGCGGTATCAATACGCTTAACGCGTTTGGTATTATTGATAAAGTTGTGTTCGGTTCCGAATCCGGAAATATTGATGAATTGGCACAGGCAGCAAAAATAATTGAACATGAAGACGCCGAAATTTCCGACAGAATAAAATCATATATGTCAGACGGTATGAGTTATCCGTCAGCGCTGGCAAAAGCACATAACAATATTGATACCGCTATGCTTTCAGAGCCTAACAATATACTTGCAGTTGAATATATACGCGCAATTTTGCGCGCAGACAGCGCGATAAAGCCCGTCACAATAAAACGTCATAACTCGAATCATCACGATTCTCAGATAACCAATAACTTTGCCGGCGCGTCAAAAATACGCGAAATGCTTAATATGGGTGAAGATATTTCATCGCTTATACCGTATAATCTTAATGAAATCGGCTGTGATGTCCCGTTTTCACTGTCACGGCTTGACAGCGCGTTCATTGCAAAATTGCGTGCAATGTCCGCCGATGAGCTAAAAAATATAAATGAAGTCACAGAAGGACTTGAAAACAGGATTAAAAGCCTTGCAGCGGAGTGTGACACGTTCCTGTCACTCGCCGAAAAAATTAAGAATAAACGCTATACAATGAGTAAGATAAGACGTATACTTATTGCGTCGCTTATTGGTTTTACAAATGATATTTATTCTCCTATGCCGGAGTATATACGAGTGCTCGGCATGAATAAGACAGGTATGGAGTTATTAAAAAAGGCGAAAAAAAACTGCAGTGTGCCGATAATCACAAAAACAGCGGATTTTAAAGAACAGAGCGGACAATTCAATCTTGATATGCGCGCAACGGATATCGCGATGCTTTGCAGCCCTAACCCGCAAAAACGCGCGGGCGGTATGGATTTTAAAACCTCGCCGGTTATTTT
>CAZWLT010000019.1:0-2373 GCA_964634915.1 uncultured Clostridium sp.
TATGGCTTTAAAGCGAAAAACTTTTATAAAAATGTTGAAAAAGCTATAAAGATATGATATTATAATATGTGGCGTAAAACACGAATTAATTTTAAGAGGTGATATAATGGCTTATAAAATTGTTAAAAAGCAAGTGCTTAATCCGCAGATTTTTTTAATGGAGGTTGAAGCTCCGTTAATTGCGAGAAAAGCAGAGCCGGGACAATTCATTATTCTGAGGATTGATGAATACGGCGAAAGAGTTCCGTTTACTATCGCGGATTTTGACAGAGAAAAGGGAACTGTTACAATCATTGTTCAGATTGTGGGTAAGACAACAAAAGACCTTGCGCAGGTTGAAGAGGGCGAGGAACTTCTTGACTTCGCGGGGCCTCTGGGAATGCCTACACCGCTTGAGGGACTAAAGAAGGTTGCGGTAATCGGCGGCGGACTGGGAACGGCGATAGCATACCCGCAGGCGAAGAAATTACATAATCTCGGCGCGGACGTAACGGTTATAACAGGCTTTAGGAACAAGGATTTAATAATTCTTGAAGATGAGCTTAAAGAGGTATCAAATAAACTTATTGTTGCCACAGATGACGGCTCGAACGGTAATCAGGGTTTTGTTACAGATATGCTTCAGAAGGAAATCGACGCGGGCGAGAAGTTTGACGAGGTTATCGCAATCGGTCCGCTTGTAATGATGAAATTTGTATGTAAACTTACAGAAAAGTATGATATTCCGACAACGGTTTCAATGAACCCGGTTATGATTGACGGTACGGGTATGTGCGGCGGCTGCCGTATAACGGTTGACGGCGAAACAAAGTTTGCCTGCGTAGACGGCCCTGACTTCGACGGCCACAAGGTTGACTGGGACAGCGCTATGAAGCGCGGCAGAATGTTTAAGGATTACGAAGCGAAATCGTGCGAAGAAGGTCACTGCAGAATAGGCAGAACCAACAGCGCAGACTAATAAGGGAGGATTTTCAAAATGCCTAATATGAGAGCGGACAAAAATCCGATGCCGGAGCAATGTCCTAATATAAGAAATAAGAACTTCCTTGAGGTAACAACAGGTTACACAGAGGAAATGGCTATAGACGAGGCACAGAGATGTCTTAACTGTAAGAATAAGCCGTGTATGACCGGCTGCCCGGTAAGCGTCAAAATACCTGAGTTTATCGCGTTTATCGCGCAGGGAGAATTTGAAAAGGCTTATCAGAAGATTAAGGAAACAAACGCGCTTCCCGCTGTATGCGGCAGAGTATGTCCGCAGGAAAAGCAGTGCGAGTCAAAATGCGTAAGAGGTATCAAGCATGAAAGTGTCGGCATAGGCAGACTTGAAAGATTTGTCGCTGACTGGCATATGAAGAACGTAGAGGAAAAGATTGAAGCTCCCGCGCCGAACGGCAAGAAGGTTGCCGTAGTAGGCAGCGGCCCTTCGGGACTGACAGTTGCCGGAGACCTTGCCAAGAGGGGCTACAAGGTAACAGTATATGAAGCGTTCCATACAGCAGGCGGCGTGCTTATGTACGGTATTCCGGAATTCAGACTTCCTAAGGATATCGTTCAGAAGGAAATTTCAAACCTTAAAGCTATGGGTGTTGATATTCAGACAAATGTAATCATCGGCAAGACAATAATGGTTGACGAGCTGTTTGATGAAATGGGTTATGATGCGGTGTACATAGGCAGCGGCGCCGGACTTCCATCATTCATGGGACTTGAGGGTGAGAGCCTGAACGGCGTTTACAGCGCGAATGAGTTCCTGACAAGAATCAATCTTATGAAGGGTTACAAGTTCCCCGAATACGATACACCTGTTTATATTGGTAAGAACGTTGCGGTTCTGGGCGGCGGAAACGTTGCTATGGACGCGGCGAGGTCGGCAAAAAGGCTTGGCGCGGAGAATGTTTACATAGTTTACAGACGCGGCAAGGAGGAGCTTCCCGCAAGAGCCGAGGAGGTTCACCATGCGGAGGAAGAAGGCATTG
This sequence comes from uncultured Clostridium sp., assembly GCA_964634915.1. Classification (GTDB taxonomy): domain Bacteria; phylum Bacillota; class Clostridia; order UBA1381; family UBA1381; genus Hominilimicola. The sequence goes on from CAZWLT010000019.1 coordinate 1,980, forward strand.
AATTCAAACTTCTTCAGAACCCGACAAAGTTTATCGGCAACGAGGACGGCTGGGTAACAGGCATGGAAGTTATCAAGATGGAGCTTGGCGAGGAGGATGCAAGCGGCAGAAGACGTCCTGTACCGATTGAAGGCAGTGAAGAAACACTTGATATCGACACAGTAGTTGTTGCTATCGGTCAGACACCTAATCCGCTTATCAGAAAGACAACAAAGGGTCTTGATACAAACAAAAGAGGTTGTATTGTCGCTGATGAAACAGGTAAGACCTCAAAGGAACACGTATATGCGGGCGGCGACGTTGTAACAGGCGCCGCAACGGTTATCCTCGCAATGGGAGCAGGTAAGGCTGCCGCGGAAGCGATAGATAAAGAACTGAACGCGTAATTTATAAA
>CAZWLT010000019.1:2473-17439 GCA_964634915.1 uncultured Clostridium sp.
CGCCGTTTTGTCTTGACAAAATCTGAAAATATGCTATAATATTACACAGAGTGAAACCATTGGTTGCACGAAAGGAGTACACCACCTCATAGGGCGTAGATTTCTTTTGTGCAGCCTTTTTATTTTGGAAAGGAGCAAGGTAATGATAACACTTAACGGTAAAGAAAGTGAAGGATATAAATCGCTTAACGAACTGCTTGAAAAGAACGGATACAGGCGAGAGATAATAGCAGTTGAGATTAACGGCGAAATTATAAAAAAAGCTGATTATGACACCACAGTGATAAATGACGGCGATGTGATAGAGGTAGTGCATTTTATGGGCGGAGGTTCAAGGTAATATGTCCTAAATACGCTTGGTATATTAAATTATAGGAGGATAAAAAATGGAAGATAAGCTGGTTTTAAACGGACATGAATTTACATCAAGATTTATTTTAGGCTCAGGCAAGTATTCGCTTGAACTGATAAAAGCGGCGGTTGAGAATGCCGGCGCGCAGATTATAACGCTTGCGCTTCGCCGCGCGCAGGGCGGTGACAAAGCAAATATTCTTGATTATATACCGAAGGGGGTTACATTACTCCCGAACACATCAGGCGCAAGAAACGCTGATGAAGCTGTAAGAATTGCGCGTCTTGCGCGTGAAACGGGCTGCGGTGATTTTGTAAAAATCGAGGCAATCAGGGACACTAAATATTTATTGCCGGACAATTATGAAACGTTAAAAGCAACAGAGATACTTGCAAAAGAAGGATTCGTTGTAATGCCATATATGTATCCTGACCTTAATTTTGCAAGAGATTTGCAAAATGCCGGCGCGGCATGTATCATGCCTCTTGGTTCGCCAATAGGTTCAAATAAAGGGTTATGTACAAAGGAATTTATAAAAATACTCATAGATGAAGTAGATTTGCCGGTAATTGTTGATGCCGGTATAGGCAGACCGTCACAGGCATGTGAGGCAATGGAAATGGGCGCCGCGGCAGTTATGGCTAATACGGCAATCGCAACAGCCGGTGATGTTTCGGCAATGGCTGCGGCATTTCGGAAGGCTATTGAGGCCGGACGTGAATCATACCTTGCGGGATTTGGTGATGTGGTGGAGAAAGGCGCAAGAGCATCATCACCGCTTACAGGTTTCCTGCATGATTAAAAGATAGGGTTAAATTGCCAATCCTGCAAAAATATACGGCATCGCAAAAACAGCGAAAACGATTTTCTTACGACCCTGAACAGGGACATTAAAATGAAGGGGACACTAAAAATGAAAGAGCGAACAAATCATATGGAGTACATTGAGGGCATGGAGATACTTGATTCGACCATGCTTGACGATGTTATATCCGCAATGAATAATTATGACTATGATAAATATACAGAACGTGACGTAAAGACGGCGCTTGCGCATGATGTGCCGACAACGGAGGATTTCGCGGCGCTTCTGTCACCGGCGGCATTACCGTTTCTTGAGAAAATGGCACAGCGCGCACAAATTGAAACACGTAAACATTTTGGTAATTCAATAGCTATGTTTACTCCTTTATACATAGCAAATTACTGTGAAAATTACTGTATTTACTGCGGATTTAACTGTTATAATAAAATCCGCCGCGCAAAGCTCGGCGAGGAAGAAATCGAAGCTGAAATGAAGGAAATCGCCGCGACGGGCTTACAGGAGATACTGCTGCTTACGGGCGAAAGCCGCAAGATGTCCGATGTGGACTATATAGCGAACGCGTGCAAAATTGCAAAGAAGTATTTTAAGGTGGTTGGCGTTGAAGTTTATCCGATGAATAGTGATGAATATGCAAAGCTGCATGAAAACGGAGCGGATTTTGTGACTGTATTTCAGGAAACATACAACAGTGATAAGTATGAAACATTACACCTTGAGGGACACAAAAGAATATTTCCATACAGATTTTATGCGCAGGAAAGAGCAATCATAGGCGGTATGCGCGGTGTAGGCTTTGCAGCGCTTCTTGGTCTTGACGATTTCAGAAAGGACGCGTTCGCGACAGGCATGCACGCGTATCTTTTGCAGAAGAAATATCCGCATGCGGAAATTGCATTTTCATGCCCGAGATTGCGTCCGATAATAAACAATGACAAAATTAATCCGAAAGATGTGCATGAGCCGCAGCTTTTGCAGGTAATATGCGCATACAGAATATTCATGCCGTTTGCAAGTATCACAATTTCAACGCGTGAATGTGAAAGATTTCGAAATAACATCATAAATATTGCCGCGACAAAAATCAGCGCCGGAGTTGATGTCGGTATCGGCGGCCACAGCGGAGAACAAAAGGGTGATGAGCAGTTTGAAATTTCTGACCCGAGAAGTGTTGATGAAGTATTTAAAGCGATAGAGGAGCAGGGCTTGCAGCCTGTTATGAGTGATTATATATATGTTTAAAATTGTGTGTGTGACAAACAGAGCAATGTGCGGCGATTTTATAAGCCGCATAGGCGAGCTTTATAAAAACAAAATAACCGTGATACTTCGTGAAAAGGATTTAAGCGAGTATGAATATGAAAAACTTGCAAGAGAAGTTATGAGGGTATGTCCGGATGTGATACTGCATTCTTATACAGGCACGGCGAAAAAAATAGGAGTAAAAAGAATACATCTTCCGCTGAATATGATGAATGAGGATATAAAGAATGATTTTGATACTGTCGGCGTATCGGTACACTCGCCGTGGGAAGCGATACTGGCTGAAAAAATGGGCGCGTCATATGTGACCGCCGGACATATTTTTGTGACAGACTGCAAAAAAGGTCTTGCACCGCGCGGGATGGATTTTTTGAAATCGGTAAAAGACGCGGTGAATATTCCGGTGTATGCAATAGGCGGTATATCACCTGAAAATATCGGATTGATACAGAAACGCGGCGGTGACGGCGCATGTATAATGTCCGGATTTATGCAATGTGAAAATGTCGGAAAATATTTAAAAAAATGCGTAAATTTATATTGAAAAAGCCGAGGAGTTTATATATAATGAATTATCTGATAAAATAAAAAGGAGAGAAACATATGAAATCAATTAAAGAATATGAGTTTTGGTTTATTACCGGAAGCCAGTTCCTTTACGGACAGGAAACGCTTGACCGGGTTGCAAAGGATTCGCAGGCAATTGTGGATGGACTTAACGCTGCCGGAACGATGCCGTGTAAAATCGTATATAAGCCTACGGTCAAAACTCCTGACGAAATCAAAAAGATTTTTAAGGAAGCAAGCTATGATGACAAGTGTGCGGGAGTTATTGCATGGATGCACACATTCAGTCCGTCAAAGATGTGGATAAACGGACTCAAGGACTTTAAAAAGCCTTATTGTCATTTCCATACACAGTACAATCGTGAAATTCCATGGAATGAAATTGATATGGACTTTATGAACCTTAACCAGTCCGCGCACGGTGACAGAGAACATGGTTTTATCGGTTCAAGACTTCGTATGCCGAGAAAAATTATTGTAGGCTACTGGCAGGACAGCGAGCCTCGGAAAAAACTTTCGGACTGGATGAGAAGCGCCTGCGGTTACGCGCTGAGTCAGGAGCTTAAAATGGTACGATTCAGTGATAACATGCGTCAGGTTGCCGTTACAGAGGGTGACAAGGTTGAGGCGGAAATCAAGTTCGGCTGGGATGTTGAATACAGAGCAGTAGGCGATCTTGTCGATGTTCTTAACGAAGTTACAGAGAATGAAATCGACGAGAAGATGAAGGAATATGAAAGCCGCTATATAATGGATACAGATAATATATCTGCTGTTCGTTATCAGGCGAAGGAAGAAATCGCAATCAGAAAGATTTGTGAAGAATTTGGTTACAGTGCGTTTGTAACCCATTTTGATACGCTTCATGAGCTTGAACAGCTGCCGGGTCTTGCCGCACAGAACATGATGGCTGACGGATATGGATTTGGCGCGGAAGGCGACTGGAAGGTTGCCGCTATGGATGCTGTAATGAAGGCTATGTCAGAGGGTATGAATGGCGGTACGGCATTTATGGAGGACTATACATACCATCTTGAAAAGGGCAACGAGCATATTCTTGGCGCGCACATGCTGGAGGTATGTCCGCTTGTTGCAGCCAATAAGCCTAAGATTCAGGTTCACCCGCTTGGCATAGGCGGCAAGGCTGATCCGGCAAGACTTGTGTTCGATTCAAAGAAGGGCGATGCTATCGTTGCATCACTTGTTGATATGGGCGGAAGAATGAGATTGATTGTCAATGATATAAAAGCTTGCAACCCGCTTAAACCAATGCCGAAACTTCCTGTTGCCGGCGTTATGTGGAAACCGCTCCCGTCACTCGCGGTGTCGGCTGAATGTTGGATTCTTGCAGGCGGCGCGCATCACAGCGTGCTTTCATACGATGTTACAGCCGAAATGATGAAGGACTGGGCAAATATGATGGGTATTGAATATGTACATATCGGTGAAAATACGACGGTTGAGGACTTTGAAAAGGAACTTTTCTGGAACGATATAGCTTATAAATTAAAGTAATGAGAAGGGACTGCGGCGCCTGATTTTTAAAAATCTTAAAAATCATTTTGCCGCGGTCCCTTTTGCTGTTTTTCGCTTACTATAATTGTCGGCAGTGACATTTCACTGTACTGAGTAGATATAATACTGTTTTTTGCAATTCTTGAATACAGACCTGCCAGCTTTCCGCCGTACATATAAATTCCTGTAATGTTGCTGTATTTTTTGTACTTTGCGTTTTCGTCATGAGTTATATCGATATTCCATGTGGCGTACGGTTCGCAATATTCCTGAAGGAGATAGTGATTGCCGATATTTTCATTTACTTCTTTTTGCCATTCTTCATCTGTCATACTCTCAACACCGGCAAAAACTCCTTTTGACGCGTATGAATCTTCGGGTTTTATAACCCATTTGTCCTTTGTGTGCATAACATCTTGTTTTTGAATTTCCTCGCGTGTCAGTGAAGCGGTATAGGGGATATGCTTCTTTATATGCTGTACTTCTTCATCTGTCAGAAATGATGATGTCATTTTATCATGAAGTATTTTAAACAAAATTTTGTTGTGAATAACCTGTGTTTTAAAATCGCCTATAAGGCATACATCGTTATTTTCAGCCGCCGTTATAAACGGCAGAATCTTGTCATAGTTTTTCATAATATCACACGTTACGGCACGTCTGTAAACTGCGTTGATGTGTCTGCCGGTTGGAGAAATCAATTTATTATTTTCATATTTAAGTTCTTCAATTTCACATATTTCACACTCAAAGCCGTTATCCTCAAATGCTTTTTTAAAGTTTGTAAATTCACGGCTGATATCTCCGCGGAAGAAATCCACAATGGCTATATACGGATTTTCGATTGCTCTGTCATACGTTTTGTAAATCTCGCTGAAAGTTTTTACCCATGAGTTGAAAAGTTCAAAGGTGCGGATATTATACTTTTCCTTGAATTTGTCATATGTGTCTGTCAGCTTAATTACTTCGTTCAGCTCTTTGTCCTCATTCATCGCGCTTGAACCGTCGGCATTGAATTCGCAGCATTTAAACGAAAAATCGTTCTCATTAAAGAATATATCTATTCTTGCAATCGGCAGGGCGCATTCATAGTGATTTGGACGGAGTATAAGTCTTTCCAGTTTTTCTTCAAATCCGAACAGCTTGCGGTATTTTGGATTTGTCTGATATTCATGTATCACCTTTTCGAGTATTTTGTACATTGTGCCGGATATTTTTTGGAAATAGCCGACCATTTCCTCTGTAAACATTTTCGGAATATAGAGAGTATGCACGAAATTGCCGTGATAGGCCGCAGTATTTGTTTTTATATACATCTGCTGTATTTTTGCGCTTTTGATACTTTCTTCAAAATTGTCGTCAACAAGTTTTTTATAAAATTTTTCTGCCTTCTGCAAGGCTAATTCACTCCTTTATCAGCAAAATACAGACGGAACTTTGGTAAGCTGTTCAATCTGAACGTCTCCATCTGTAAGAGGCTTTATATCCTCAAGAAACTGAATGAAATGCTTTGCGTTGTTGTGCTGATCTATAGCTGTATCATTAAGCCATTCCTCAATAAAAGTAAACTTTGCCTTATCTTTTCTGTCCTGATAGATTTTATAAGCTAAATTGCCCTTTTCTTTGCGTGTGTCGCGTACAACATTGATTGCATATTTCTTAAATTCTTCGACACTTGAAGGAAGAACATTGAATTTTGCAATTATAGTAATCATAGTATTTCACCCCTTAATTTTCTATTCATTAATTATAGCACAAATATGGATAATTTACAAGTAATTTGCCGCAATAAACAAAATATCATAAAAAGTTCCGCACTATTTATTTGCAGTTCCTGAAGATTTATTGTTTTCTCCGTAAATTCTTTTCGTAACATTATATCATACAATTTAACCAAATTCAACATCAGTTTTTATTATATTTGTTATAAAAAATAATATAAGAACTATGCAAATTAGATTTTATGTGATATAATCAATACAGATATGTAAAAAATGGGGAGGTGTGAATATGTCTGAGAACAGTGATAAGCTGCTGGAAGAAATTGAAGGGCTAAAGGATGAGCTTAAAAGAGTAAAAACAAGCGATATACTTACCGGATTGTGTAACAGAGAAACTTTTTTCGATAAGGTTCGTGACGAATTTGAAAAAAATAAGGACGGCAAGTATGCGGTTGTGTGTCTGGATATTGAACGCTTCAAGTTTATAAATGACCGTTTTGGATTTATTGAGGGTGACAACCTGCTTGTATACATAGCCGATAAACTGTTTATAAAAACTGTTAAGAACGGGCTTTTTGCGTGCAGACTTTCAGGTGACGTATTTGCATTTCTTGATTTTCAGGAAAATATTGACGCGAATAAGCTCAGCGTTGAGATAAATGACTGGGTGAAGAATTATCCGCTTGATATTGAAATTAAAATTTCCGCCGGTATATACAAGGTGGAATCAAAGAATGTGCCTGTGCGTCTTATGTGCGACAGGGCAACCTTTGCGATTGATAATATCAAGGGTAATTATATGGTTAACGTTGCGGAATATAATAAAGATGTCCGTGACAGCATGTTTTCACAGCATGAACTTTTAAATGATGCTGAAAGCGCGTTTTTAAACCGCGAATTCAAGGTTTATATGCAGCCTAAGTTTGACATAAGATCAAACAAGGTAGTGGGCGCGGAAAGCCTTGTCAGATGGCAGCATCCGAAAAAGGGACTTATCATGCCCAAGGATTTTATTCCGCTTTTTGAGCAGAATATGATTATTGCAAGGCTCGATGAATACGTATGGGATGAAACCTGCCGCGTCATTCGCAGATGGATAGATAACGGCTACACTCCCGTACCGGTGTCTGTGAATGTGTCCCGTCTTGATATATATTCGCTTGACGTAAAAGACAAGTTTATTGAAATTACAGATAAATATAATGTGTCACACAATTTTATTGAGATAGAAATAACCGAAAGCGCGTTTACGAATGATGAGGATAAGATTATAAGACTTATAGATGAAATGCGTACTCTTGGCTTCAAGGTACTGATGGATGACTTCGGAAGCGGTTATTCGTCACTGAATATTCTTAAGGATATAAGTGTCGATGTGCTGAAAATTGATACACGTTTCCTTGAACCGGGCAGAAGCGAACAGAATAAAGGTAAGGAAATTCTTGAATCGGTTGTGCATATGGCAAAATGGATAGGCTTGCAGACAATAGCGGAAGGCGTTGAAACTGATGACCAGAGAAGATTTTTGCTTAATCTTGGCTGTTATTACGCGCAGGGCTTTTATTTTGCAAGACCAATGCCGGATGATGAATTTGAAAAGCTTATATCCAATCCTGAAAATATTGTTACAGACCTTTTCAACGATACAAAGCCGGGAATAATAAATATGGATAAACTGCTTCATTCGGATTTTATGACGGAGTCTTTGCTGAATAATATTCTCGGCGGCGTTGCGATATACAAATTCAATGGCAGTGATGATTTTCGTCTTATCAGAGGAAATGAAACATATTATGAAATGACGCGCTACGAAAGCGCGGATAAGGGTATAAACCTGTTGGAAACGCAGTCTCAAAAGGGAAGAGAAAAAATCTTAAAAGCGCTTGCCGACGCAAAAATCGCGGGGGACAAAGGCACTGCTATACATGTGAGGAATGTATGCCGAAGCGAAAATGAATGGCTCATAGTTCGTATATTCTACCTTGCCCAAAGAGAAGGCTATGAATTGTATTATTCCAACATATCGGATTGTACGGAAATGATGAACGCAATGTTTGAGCGGGATATGACAAGAAAAACGTTTGAAACGGCGCTTGAGCTTACAGAGGCGATTGTCATCGAGTACGTATATAAGGACGGTTCCTTTAACGTAAAGAATAAACAGCCTGCTACGGAAAAATATCTGCTTGGTACGATAATTCCAAACGCATATGAATATTTCATAAAAAATAATATAATACATAAAAACAGCGTTTCGGAATTTAAGCGGATATTCAATTGCCTGAAGGACTCCGACGCGCCGGTAACAGGCATAGTTGGTCTTTTGAAGAACAATGGCAAATACATACGTTGTGAAATTAATGCGAAAAGTATATATAACGGAGATATTCCCGTCAAAGCGCTTATTGTTGTAAAGCCTACCGGCGAAGTAATCGAATAGAGGAGATAATCATGTATATAGGAATAGACCTGGGCGGTACAAATATAGCCGTTGGCTGTGTTGATGACAGCGGGAAACTTCTTGCCAAAAGCAGTACATCAACATTGCCTGAAAGGGGATATAAGGCGATTGTAAAAGATATGGCGGGTCTGTGCGGGAAAGTTGCAAAGCAAGCCGGAGTACAAATGTATGATATAAAAGCGATAGGTCTTGGAAGTCCGGGAACAATAGACAGTGAAAACGGTATCGTTGTTTTTGCCGGAAATCTGAACATGGAGAAAACTCCTCTTGCAGATGAGCTAAAGAAGTATTTTGATATACCTGTTCATATGGAGAATGACGCAAACGCGGCGGCATATGGCGAATATGCCGTATGCGGTCTTGATGTTGACAATATGATTCTTATAACGCTTGGCACGGGTGTCGGCAGCGGTATAATTGTTAATAAGCGGATTTACCGCGGCTTTAACAATGCAGGCGGTGAAATCGGACATATGACAATTGAAATGAACGGTATTAAGTGTACCTGCGGAAAGAGAGGCTGCTTTGAATGTTATGCCTCAATAATAGCGCTGAAAAGACAGACAAAGGCTATGATGGATAAGTATCCGGACTCTATGATGATTGACTGGGTAAATAAAAAGGGCAGAATTACAGGACGTACTGCGTTTGAGTGCGCTTTAAAGGGCGATATCGCGGCAACGAAGGTTAGGAATCAATATATCCGATACATCGCGGAGGGTATTGTAAACGTCGTGAATATATTCCAGCCGGAGCTGGTGCTTGTCGGCGGCGGCATAAGCGCGGAGGGTGATGTTATATTGAAACCTCTTAAAGAGTTTGTTTACAAATATGATTTTAATAAGTTCATGCCGAAAACAGATATAAGAACGGCAAAGTTGTTTAATGATGCGGGCATTGTCGGCGCGGCAATGGCGGCAAGAGATAATGTAAAATATTCAAAGCAGAGAAAGAAAGGAAGTTGAGAATGAAAAAACGTATTTTATCTGTACTGACTGCTGCGGTTATGATAACGACCGCTATGCAGGGAATGGTATTTCCCGCGGCGTACGCCGAGGAAACCGCGGACACAGTTGTAAGACTTGACCCGTCAGACGCGTCTCCTTTTAATAACGGCGAGTTTGAGGGTTGGGGCACATCTCTTTGCTGGTGGGCAAACAGAGTTGGCTACAGCGAAAAAATGACACAGCAGGCGGCTGACTTGTTCTTCTCGGAGGACGGTCTTGGTCTTGATATCGCAAGATATAATCTCGGCGGCGGTGATGACCCGACCCATAATCATATCACGCGTTCAGATTCAAAGGTGCCGGGCGTGTGGGAAACCTTTGAGCTGACGGAGGACGGCAATGGCGTTAAGAGTATTGTATATGACATCACAAATGACCAAAATCAGTTAAATATTGCAAAGGCGGCGCTTGAAGCAAATCCTGATTTGTATTTTGAGGGATTCTCAAACAGCGCGCCGTATTTTATGACAGTAACCGGCTGTACAGGAGGCGGCGACCCTGCTTCAAGCGATAACCTGAACAGTGAAATGTATGATGACTTTGCTAAGTATATAGCTGACGCAACGGCATTGTTTAAGAAAGAGGGAATAGAATTCAAGAGCTATTCGCCAATGAACGAACCGGATACAGACTACTGGGGAGTAAACAGTCCTAAGCAGGAGGGCTGTCACTTTGGTTCGGGTACAAGCCAGTCAAAAATGATTACCGAAACAAGAAACGCTCTTGACGCAAAGGGACTTAATGACGTGCTTGTTGCCGGTATGGACGAAACAAGTATTGATAGTTCAGTATCAAACTATTCTAAACTTACAGACGAGGCAAAAACGGCGCTCGGAAGAATAGACACTCATACATACAGCGGCTCAAAGAGAGAACAGCTGAAACAAACAGCCGTTGACGCCGAAAAGGACCTTTGGATGAGTGAGGTTGACGGCGGCTGGAACGGATTCGGTCTCGCGGACAGAATTATTCTCGACATGAATGGTATGAAGCCGTCCGCATGGGTTATGTGGGATATTGTTGACAGACATAAGGATTCGGATTTTACGGCGCCTGACGGCACAAAGACAGAGGCAAGCGCAACGCTGAACGCTACAGATTCGCTCTGGGGCGTCGGCATGGCTGACCACGATAATGAAACAATCGAGGTTTGCAACAAGTATTACGCGTTCGGTCAGTTCACAAGGTACATAAAGCCCGGTATGACAATTATTGCGTCATCTTCGGAATCTCTTGCCGCATATGACAAGAAAACAGGTGAGATTGTAGTTGTTGCGGAGAATAAGAATTCAACAGATAAGACGGTTGAATTTGACCTTCGCGCATTCTCAAGAACCGGTTCAAAGGTACAGCCGGTAAGAACGGAAGTTACAAAGGCGGACGGCGAAAAATGGGCATTGCTTGATGAAATTGATGTTGAAAACAAGGAATTTACAGCGACACTGAAAGCAAATACAATCACAACCTTTGTTGTGGAGCCGAGTGATACAGCGGCAGTTACCAAGTTCAATGCGACAAATGAGAATGCTGAATATGAATACACAGCGCCTGCGTCATATGATGCGTATAACAAGTATTTTGCGGTATATGATGAAAGCGGTGTTCTAAAGGCAATCACAAAGAATAAGTCAAAGGATACCTTGACAGGTGATTTTACAAACTGCACATTCAGGCTTCTTGTATGGGACGGTATGACTCCTGTTGCTTCAATTGACGAAGTTACAACGCCTGCGGCTGAACCTGTTGATTATATGACAATCAGCGGCGCGACAACTGTTGTTGTAGGTGTTGCTTATGATTATACGGCGGCAATCGGTTCATCAGCGGATGCGCCGACAGTAACATGGACTGTATCAGATGATACAATCGCAGATGTAACGGCAGACGGTGTAGTTACGGCAAAGAAGGGCGGCACGTTCACTCTTACAGCCGCAACGGAAAGCGGAATAAGCACCGCAATAGATATTAAGGCTCTCGACTCAACACAGACAATCAGAATTGTAAATAAAAACAGCGGTCTTGGACTTGAAACAAGGTCAAAGGGTATAACATCAGATACACAGCTTGTACAGTGGCAGGACAGAGGTATTGATACTGCCGCATGGAAGCTGTCAGCAACAGAGGACGGTTATTTTAATATCATAAACGCAAATGCCGATATGCTGCTTGCCGCGAATTCAGACGGCAAGCCGGTTATTTCTGATACGATAGAAGGTACAGACAATGCCGCGAAATGGGATTTGATAAATCATGGCGGATATTATGAAATAAAGAGTGTTTCATTAGGGAAATCGTTGAATGTAAGCGGTCAGAGTGTCGCGAACGGCGGAAGTGTAATTTTGTATGCCTTTGGCGGCGGCGATAATGAATTGTGGTCGCTTAGCGAGGTTACAGGCGAGCTTGAACACGTTGTACCTGAGGTTATTGATTACAGCGCCAAATACGATGGCACAGAGTATACTTTTGTAAGTAATGTTGATTCTCTTACAAACAACTTTAATGACGCGGATGCAAAGGGATTTGTATTTGCGGACTCTGCAGGTCTTGGCAGTGACGCGGACGGCGAATCAGTTCTTCTTCCGCAGAACTCACTCAGCAACACAAGCAATACAACAAGAAAGGGCTCAGCCACACTGGCGCTTACAACACCTGTAACCTGTGAAGACAATCAGTACATAAATCTTGCTTTTGATATGTTCACACCAAACTCAAACGGCGATTCTACATTTACAATGTCATCATCCGACGGAACTGAAATTGTAAAGATAGTCGGTAATAACTGGGGTAATACATACAGCATAACGATAGGCGATGCTGATGTTGAAACAGAAGGTGACGGCGCAACATATTTTAAGAATAATGTAAGCGACAAGGAAAATCCGTCACATATTTCAAACGGCGGTCATGTTGAGATTTATTATAAACCGTCAACGGGACTTGTAATTGTTACAGTTAAGAATGTTACAAATACATCTGAACTCAAAACGTATACAGGAAGCGTAACGGCAGGCAAAGATGTAGGCAAAATCTACTTTGCCGGTGATTATACAGCGTGGAATAAGACAATGGTTGTTGATAACCTTGTAACAAACATTGTAACTTTTTCAGGCACAGAACCTGAAATTGTTGTTCCGGATCCAACGGACGCTCCCGTTCTTCCGGAAAGCGGCGAGCTTATAAGCATGAATTTTGATGATAATGATTTAACAAGCGCGTCAACGTACGGCAAAGCCGTTGCCGTAGGCACCGCCGCCTTTGAAACTGTTGACGAAAAGACATGCCTTAAGCTTGACGGAACAAACCAAACGGCAATCAAGCTGACAGACGCAAACGGCAACGCGCTTCTGACAGGTCAGGAAAATGTAACTGTTTCGTTTAAGGTAAAACCGACAGCGACAGCGACATCATGGTGGTTCTATGCCGCTCCGAACGACAGCGCGCAGACTAATAATCAGGAAAAATATCTTGGCGCGTTTACGAATTCCGGAAAACTCAATGTTGAACGATACAATAACAGCGGTTCAAGAAGCGAGGCTGTATCGGGAGCGTTTACTGCCGATGCGTGGAATGACGTAATGATTTCAGTGGAAGATGATGTAACTAATGTATATGTAAACGGAAACCTGATAGGAAGCGCTGCGTCAACAGTTAATATTTCTGATATGCTCGGAAAGTCCTCGGTAGCTTACATAGGTAAGGCAAACTGGGGGTCAGGTGAATACGCGACAGGCTATATTGACGATTTTGTAATCTATAATAAGCCTGTTTCAAATCCCCTTGTAAGTATTTCTCTTGACAATATAACAGATGTAACGGAGAATATCGCAGTGCCGGAAACAGATGGCGTAACATGGGAAACATCAGATGCGACTGTTGTTACGGCAGACGGTGTTATCACACGGGCGGACGAAACAAAAACAGCGACTCTTACTGCAAAGACAACAGCAAACGGCATTAATTTTTCAAGAGAATTTACAGTGACAGTATTGGGTAAGGCAGCTTCCGCTGACAGCTTTGTCGCGTATGCCGAAAACGGTTCAATAAAGTTTGCAAGTGATTATGACAGCGCCAAAACCCCGTATTCAATTTCTGTAACACTTGCGTCAACGGACGCGGACGTGGCAACGGTCACAACTAAGGATAACACCGCGTCAGGCAGCTTTGAAAACGTCGCAAACGGCACATATAAAGTATCATGCACCCTAAAAAACGAAACGGCACCGGTAAAAACAGTAACAAGAACAGTAACCGTTAAGGAGGAGGCGGAAATGGGAGCGTATCTGTTTGCGCACTTTGTAGGAACTGAAAGCAGCGCCAATGAGGAGCAGATTTATTTTTCTGTTTCAACAGACGGCACAACGTGGACAACATTAAACAACTCTGCACCTGTTCTTACGAGCAATGTCGGCGAAAAGGGTGTGCGTGACCCGTATATTCTTAGGGGAGAAGACGGAAAGTTCTTTGTAATTGCCACGGATTTAAGCATATATAACAGAAGCGATGACTCAAACAGATGGGCAACATGTCAGACAAGCGGTTCAAAAAACATTGTTATATGGGAAAGCAGTGACCTCGTAAACTGGAGCGAGGCAAGTCTTGTAAAGGTCGCGCCGGATAATGCGGGCTGTACATGGGCGCCGGAGGCGGTATATGACCCTGAAGAAGGCAAATACATGGTATTCTGGGCATCAAAGACTTTAACAGACAGCTATGCGACACAGCGTATATACAGAAGCTATACGTCTGATTTCAAGACATTCGAAGACCCTGAGCCGTATATTGACGGCGGAAATATAAGCAATATAGATACAACCATTATACAGGATAAGGGTATGTATTACAGATTTACAAAGAATGAGAGCAAATCATCGGTTACAATGATGAAGTGTCCGACACTCAGCGGTACATGGAAAGATGTTGCGTCGTACACAATTAACGGCGCGGCAGGCAATACAGTAACAGGCTATGAAGGACCGACAATTTATAAGCTTAACGGTGATGAAAACAAATGGTGTCTGCTTCTTGATTACTATTCAAAGAGTCAGGGATATAAGCCGTTTGTTACAACAGACCTTGCGAACGGCGCATTTACGTCAGCGAGCGATTTCAATTTCGGCTCTCTAAAGTTCCGTCACGGTACTGTTATGCCGATAACAACGGCGGAGTATAACGCGCTTTTGGCGCAATATCCAAACGACTAATCGGGGGTAAAAGACGAAAGTACAAAACAGGCTATGCTGCAAAATCAGCATAGCCT
>CAZWLT010000020.1:0-5663 GCA_964634915.1 uncultured Clostridium sp.
ACCGCTCATATGGGCGGTTGTTTTAATTATCCAAAAATTTATCAATCAATTCTTTTGCTTCGGCAAACGGATTATCGGATGATACATAATGTATCCTTTCGTCACGGCGGAACCATGTTAGCTGTCTTTTGGCATAACGACGCGAATTTTGCTTGATAATTTCAACAGTTTCTTCAATGCTCCTGTCATTATTTATATAATCCGCGACTTCTTTATATCCTATGCCCTTCATGGAATTCAGCTCTTTTGTATAACCCATATCCATAAGACGTTTAACCTCGTCTATAAGACCTTCTTCAAGCATTATATCAACGCGTCTGTTAATTCTGTCATACAAGGCTTCCCTGTTCCATTCAATGCAAATCATAAGCGGATTGTATCGGCTTTGCGCCTGTTTTGTTTCCTCCTGATGCTGCGAAATCGGTTTGCCTGTCACCTTATAAAATTCTATGGCGCGTATTATCCGCCGTAAATTATTCGGGTGCATTTTCCTCGCTGATACCTCGTCAAATTCCGCAAGCATTGAAATCAGATATTCACTGCCTTTTTCTTCGGCAATTTTACGCAATTCCTCACGCATTTCGTAATTGGTATCCATTTCGCCGAACGTTACGTCATTCACGACAGAATTTATATAAAGTCCTGTTCCTCCTGCCATTACGGCAATTTTACCGTGTGAATTTATATCGGCAATAACTTTATGTGCCATTTCAGTATAATCGGCGACACTGAATTCTTCATTCGGCTCAAGGAAATCTATAAGATGATGAACGGCTTTTGCGCGTTCTTCCTTTGTCGGCTTGGCGCTTCCGATATCCATATATTTATATATCTGCATACTGTCCGCGCTGACAATCTCTCCGCCGACATAATTCGCAATGTCAATGGCAAGTCCTGTCTTTCCCGATGCCGTAGGTCCCGCCACAACGATAAGGGGTATCTTAGACAATTCTCTTGAACTCCTTTTCCATTTCCTTTTTACTCATAGTTATAATAATCGGTCTGCCGTGCGGACAAGTATTAATATTCTTTAATCGCAGAACATTTCTGACAAGCGCTTCCATTTCAGCCATGCTCATTTTCATATTCGCCTTGACAGCCGATTTGCACGCGATCGTATACAATAACCTTTGCTGCTTGTCCGTTATAAGCTCCTTTCTAAGCTCCTCACCCTGCGCGACAAGCTCAAGCATAAGCGGCTCAACCTCGCCCATTTCAAGCCCGCCGGGAACACTGCGGATTATAACGGCGTCATCGCCGAATTCCTCCGACTCAAATCCGATATCGTCAAACAGCCGCTTATTATCTCTGTATGCGGTCATTTCGCCGCTTGTAAGATTTACAACAACAGGCTCTATTAGCATTTGCGATACAGCCTGTTTTGACGCTATATCTTTTTTCAGCTCCTCATACTGTAATCTCTCATGCGCCGCGTGCTGGTCAATTATCATCATTTCCTCGCCCTTTTCGGCTATAATAAACGAATTGAATATCTGTCCTATTATTTCAAAATACTCGTCCGCAAATACAGTTTCGTCCTCCTGCGGCTTTGTGATTTTGTCCTGTGACTGAGTTAGCTTTTCTGTTGGCATTTTAGTGTCCCCGTTATCTGAAATCAGCGGTTTTTCTTCTTTTTTCGGCGACGCCACTTGAACCGTCTTTGGGATTGAATAATCACTCGTCTTTTTCGGTTTTATAAAATCCGGTTTTACAGATGCGTTCAATACAGGTGTTTTTGCTTCATCGCTCTTTGCCGTATTCTTCAAAAAATGATTTTCTCTCGGATTGTAATTCGCTGTTTCAGTCCGCTTTGTCATATTCTCAGGCAGCATATCCGCCATATCGCTCAGGTTAAGCTGTTCCTTTGAGGCATCGCGTCTGAACTCGGTTTTTTTAGTGTCCCCACTGTCACCGCCGCGTTCTATCTTCGGCACATTGGGAATTGCGTAAAGCGCGTTTTTTACGCCATAATACACAACATTATAAATTGCTTTTTCATCCGAAAATTTAACCTCTAATTTTGTAGGGTGAACATTTATATCGATAAGCGACGGGTCAATCTCAATATTCAGCACAGCCATAGGGAATTTGCCAATCATAATCTGATTTTTATACGCGTTTTCAAGCGCCGCGATTATTGTCTTGCTGTTTATATAACGCTTGTTCACAAAAAAGCTCTGATAATTGCGTTTCGGTCTTGCGAGTGTCCCCTTGCCTATAAGACCGCTTATTTTTATGCCGTCAAGCTCATATTCAACAGGTATCGTGCCGTTTGCATAATCCTTGCCGTAAACTGTATATACGGAGTTTTTAAGCGAATTGTCACCCGGCGAAAACAGCTTCTCTTTTCCGTCAATTATAAGTTTGAAAGAAATCTGAGGGTACGCGAAAATAAATCTTGTAATTATATCTGTTATGTAGCCCGCCTCGGTTGCGTCCTTTTTCAGGAACTTACGTCTCGCGGGGGTGTTAAAAAACAGATTCTCAACAGAAATCAACGTGCCGTCCGGAATACCCGCCTCTTTGGAAGAGAGTATTTCCCCGCCGCGGCACGTGACGCATATACCGTTCTCATCCTCTTTACGTTTCGTATACAGTTCCACCTGCGCGACAGCGCCTATACTCGAAAGCGCCTCGCCGCGAAAACCAAGAGTGTAAATAGCGTCAAGGTCACTGCTTGTCTTTATCTTGCTTGTGGCATGACGGAGAAAGCATATCTTCGCGTCTTCCTCGCTCATGCCGCTGCCGTTATCGCTGACACTCATATATACGCTGCCGCCTTTTTTTATTTCAACGGCAATAAGACTCGCGCCGGCGTCAATGCTGTTTTCCACAAGCTCTTTTATTACGCTCGCCGGACGTTCAACAACCTCGCCGGCGGCAATTTTATTTGAAACGTCCGTACTCAGTACATGTATCTTACCCATTGGTTTAGTGTCCCTTTCTGTTTAATTATTCTATCTCTTTGGCTTTATTTGATAATTCAAATAATTTATTCATCGCCTCAATCGGCGTGAATGTGGTTACATCAATCATCTTGAGTTCATCCGCGATTTCATTTGCTATGCCGTCGCCAAATCCAATCTGATTTTGCGGCTCCGGTATTTTTTGCGTATGCCCCGTCATAAGCTCGTCATTCTCTATTTTTACAAGAATTTTTTTCGCGCTGTTTATAACCTCTTTTGGCACACCGGCAAGCGCCGCGACCTCAATACCGTAGCTGTCATCCGCGCCTCCGCGTACAATCTTGCGCAGAAATGTTATATCATCACCGCGTTTTTTTACGGCTATTCTGTAATTCTTTACTCCCTCAAGCTCTTGCTCAAGGTCGGTCAGTTCATGATAATGAGTTGCAAAAAGCGTCTTCGCGCCGATTTTATGCTTGTTATTAATATATTCGGCAACTGCCCATGCGATTGAAAGTCCGTCAAATGTGCTTGTGCCTCTGCCTATTTCGTCAAGTATTATAAGCGACTTTGATGTGGCATTTTTCAGAATATGACTTACTTCGTTCATTTCAAGCATGAATGTGCTCTGTCCTGAAGCAATGTCATCAGACGCGCCGACTCTTGTAAAAATCTTATCCACGATGCCTATTTTCGCGGACGCCGCCGGAACAAAGCTTCCTATCTGCGCCATAAGCGTAATCAAAGCAACCTGACGCATATATGTTGATTTGCCTGCCATATTCGGGCCTGTTATGATAAGCATCCTGTCATCATCGGTATTTAATAATGTGTCATTCGGCACAAACATTGTCTTGCGTGACATCTTCTCCACAACAGGATGTCTGCCGTCTGTTATTTCAATTTTACCGTTGTCCGATATCTCCGGCATGGTATAATTATTCTTTGACGCGGTCTGTGCAAGGGACAGTAAAACGTCCATTTTCGCAATTATATCCGCCGCTCTTTTCAGGCGTTCAATTTCCTTTGCGACATCGCCTCTTACTTTTTCAAAAACGTGAGCTTCAAGCGACAGCACCCTCTCCGACGCGCCGAGTATTGTGTTTTCTATCTCCTTTAATTTAGGAGTTATATATCGCTCACAGTTCGCGAGTGTCTGTTTTCTGATATAATAATCGGGAACATCCTTTTTGAAAGAGTTTGTAACCTCAATATAGTAACCGAATACCTTATTAAATCCTACCTTGAGCTTGCTTATTCCCGTCGCTTCCTTTTCCTCATTTTCAAGCGCCGCCAGCCATGACTTACCATCACGCATTGCAATACGGAGCCTGTCAATCTCCTCGTCAAAGCCTTCTTTTATAATTCCGCCGTCACGCACAAGCGCGGGCGGCTCGTCATTAATCGCTCTTTCAAGCAAGTCCGTCACGTCTTCAAGCAAATCAAAATCCTTACGCATTTCACTAAGCATAGGCGACTTCACCGCGCTGAGTATATATTCAAGCTCAGGCAGCTTTAAAAGTGTCATTTTTAATGCCGCAAGGTCACGCGGTGTGACTGTGCCAAGCGATACGCGGCTTATAATTCTTGATATATCGTATGTGCCGGAAAGCGCCCGCGCCATTTCTTCACGCAGCATAATGTTATCCGTCAGTTCCTTTACAGAATACAGACGTTTATTAATTTCAAGCGGATTTATAAGCGGCTTTTCCACCCATTGTTTAAGCATTCTTGCGCCCATTGACGTCTGAGTGTTGTCTATTACCCACAACAGCGAGCCTCTCTTTGACTTATCACGCATTGTTTCCGTTATTTCAAGGTTACGTCTTGTATTAATGTCAATATCCATGTACTGATTGACTTCATAGGTTGTTATCGTGTTCAGATATGTAAGACTTGTTTTTTGCGTATGCTCAAGATATGATATCATCGCGCCGACCGCATAAACGGCATATTTTTTATCCGCAAGCTTTATATCTGCCAGCGTTGCCTTATTGAATTGATGAAGTATCTTTTCTTCAAAGTATGAATTTTCAAAAAATTCGTCTGTACATTCATCGGGCGATACATGGAATCTCAATTCAACCTGTCCTGAAATTTTTTCCGCCGCGGCGGAATTTACAAGTATCTCACGCGGCTCATATCTTGCGATTTCATTTAAAACTTCATCTGCTCCGGCTATTTCCGTTGTGTATATCTCGCCTGTGGAAATGTCCGAAACAGCAAAGCCGTATATATCCTTCTGACCGTATATAACGGCAAGATAATTGTTCGATTTTTCATCAAGCAGTTCTTCATCAATGACTGTTCCCGGAGTTACAACCCTTATAACCTCCCGTTTTACAATACCTTTTGCTGTCTTTGGGTCCTCCACCTGCTCACATATCGCAACCTTATATCCCTTGTCAATAAGTTTGGAAATATAAACGGACGCGCTATGAAAAGGAACGCCGCACATAGGCGCCCGTTCCTCCATTCCGCAATCTTTACCTGTCAGAGTGATTTCCAGCTCCCTTGACGCCTTTATTGCATCATCAAAAAACATCTCATAGAAGTCACCCAGACGATAAAACAAAATACAATCCGAATATTCCTCTTTCGTCCTGAGATATTGCGTCATCATGGGCGTCAGCTGCTCTTTTGGCATTTCGGTTTTTCTCCTTTTTTCATAAAGTTTCTTCATTTAATCCGAAAACGTCCGGAATTTAGTGCATATCGGATTTTCTCGGCTGCCGCCGCGTACGCCCGGTACGCAAG
>CAZWLT010000020.1:5763-17261 GCA_964634915.1 uncultured Clostridium sp.
CGAAAAATTCGATAGGCGCAAATTATGAGCTTTTTTAGCGGCAGCCGCCGCATGTACTGCAGTTATGCGTGCAGTTCGGGTCTTGTCCGGTGATGTAGAAGTTCAAAATCTGATTTATCTGATTTACAAATCCGTCAAATTCCTTCTTCGCTTCTATATAGTTCTTTATTGTTTCCGATTTTGAAAGCATATCCTCAAATGCCGCATTATTCCGCTTGATTGCCTCCTCGCGCGTAATCTTATTATTCTGCATATCACGCGCAAGGTTTATTCTCTGCAAATTATACGCTTTAAGCATTTCCTGCGCGTCATCATCATTTTCCTGAATAATCTCAAGATTCTTTACGTTCTTCATTTCCTCGCTTGCCTGTATCATTTCACCAAGTTCTCTTGTCTTTTCAAATATATCGTTCATTTTTTATTCCTTTCTTAAATCATTAAGTCATACGATTTCACCGTTGAGGCTCCATGTGTGAGCCTCGGTAATCTTTACATTTACATATTTTCCGATAAGTGATTTATCGCCTTTAAAATTAACTATTTTTGAGCTGTCGCATCTGCCGGAAAGTGTTGTTTTGTCATTCTTGCTGACGCCGTCAACGAGCACCTCCTCAATTCTGCCTACATATTCATCATTCTTACGTTTGGAAATTTCGTTCTGCACCTCAAGAAGTCTGTTGAAATTAGCATGTATCTCATCATCTGTCAGCACAAAATCAAGCTTTGCCGCCGATGTCCCCTCACGCCTTGAATATATGAATGAGAAAATATTATCAAACTCAACCTTACGCAATACGTCAAGCGTTTCCTCAAAATCCTCGTTTGTTTCAGTCGGGAAACCAACAATTACATCCGTTGAAAGCGATATGCCGGGGATTGCCTTTTTAACCTTTTCAATCTTTGCAAGGTATTCCTCTTTTGTATATTTTCTGTTCATCTGTTTAAGTATATTGTCGCTGCCCGCCTGAAACGGAAGATGCAGCTGTTTACAAACCTTATCGCACTGCGCGATAGTCTGTATCAGTTTATCGCTCAAATCCTTCGGGTGTGACGTCATAAATCTGATACGCTTAACGCCCTCAATATCATTAACCATACGCATAAGGTCTGAAAAATCAATTTCAATGTCAAGGTCCTTACCGTAAGAATTTACGTTTTGACCGAGCAATGCAATCTCAGTGCATCCTCCCTCAACCAAGCTCTTAACCTCTGACAAAACAGCCTCAGGCGTACGGCTTCTTTCACGTCCTCTTACATAAGGTACTATACAGTATGAACAGAAATTATTACAGCCATACATAACCGATACCCACGCTTTTTTTGTATCATCACGCATAATCGGTATGTCCTCGGCAATCGCGCCGTCGCTGTTTTCAATATCGACAACCGTCTTTTCCCGATTCATCGCCTTGTATAACAGCTCCGGCATTTTATAAAGCGCATGAGTACCGAATACAAGGTCAACATGTTCATATGTTTTCTTTATCTTTTCTGTTATATGCTCCTGCTGTACCATACAGCCGCAAACGGCGATAATCATATCGCGGCGTTCTTCTTCCTTGATATGCTTTAAGATACCAAGTCTGCCGAACACCTTTTGTTCCGCGTTTTCACGCACAGCGCAGGTATTATATATAACCAAATCCGCCTTATGGCTGTCATTTGTAAATTCAAACCCGGCTTCTTTGAGCATTCCGCGTATACGTTCTGTGTCATTCTCATTCTGCTGGCAGCCATAGGTTTCTGTAAGAGCAAGTCTTGCGCGTCCGTTCTTCGCCGCGTAACGCATATTTTCTTCTTTCAGCTTCATTATATAGCTTTGCTGATGCGACATCTGCTCCTTCGTTATAAGTGTTGCCATATATATTCTCCTAAAAAGTAATACTATCGGTAATTATATCACAAATTGCTGAAAAATACAACCTTTAAAACTCATAATCGCATACTCGTCTTTCAGCCACATTAGGACGTACATAAGCTGCTCCGACTGCCTTATGCGCAGGGTGATTCTGGTATTCATTCAAATCCTCGACTGTGTTAAAGGTTGAAACAAGCACAACGTCCGAAGCAGATTCTGTTTTATTGAAGTTTATGCCAACCTCTATATCAACAAGCGCGTCAATTTTATCCTTGAGAGATTCAAGATTTTCCTTTATTGCCGCTGCTTTTTGCGCCGCGTCCTTACTTGGCGCCATTTTCCACATTACTATATGCTTTACCATTTATTTCTCCTCCATATTCAAATTATTCTACAGTTTTAGATTATACCATTTTTATTTAAAATTTTCAATGAAATGTATGGTTTTTATTAAAAAATAGTGGTATACTATAGAGAGAATATTTGAAAGGACAAATGATTGTGAAAAAGATTTTAAAAGCTGCCGCTCTGACAGGCGGCGCGCTCTGCATCATAAAAGGTCTTGATAACAGACTTGAGGTTACTCACTACGATATATCTTCAAAAAAGATACCGCCCGCTTTTGACGGTTTCAAAATAGTTCAGGTTTCGGATTATCATTGTGACAGTATACCGGGACTTGCCGGAGAAATCCAGCGGGAAACACCTGACCTTATCGTATCAACAGGCGACCTTGTCGATGACAACGGAAGCTATCTTCCCGGAGTACGTCTTTGCGAACATCTTATTGATATCGCGCCTGTTTATGCCGTGACAGGCAATCACGATTTATGGAGAAGCGATTATGAGGAATTTGAAAAGGAAATTTCCGATATCGGTGTCGTGACACTTCACAATGAACGCGTTATAATAGAAATTGACGGACAGGAGTTAGGTCTTGCCGGCATTGACGACCCATTTACGTTAAACGGAAGCAAGGCTGTTGAAAACATACAAACATTTCTTTCAAAATTAAAACGATACGACGGATTTGATATACTTCTTTTCCACCGCGCAAATCTTTTTGAAAGTGTCAGCAATCAGGGCTTTGACCTTGTGCTTGCCGGTCATATGCACGGGGGTCAGGTAAGATTTCCGAACGGCAAGGGACTTGTTTCTCCGCGTTCAAACTGGGCAAGTAAAGCGTCTGTATTCTTCCCGAAATACGTCGGAGGTCATTACAAAACACCTCATACCGAAATGCTTGTTAGCCGCGGAATAGGCAATCCGATGTTTATTCCCCGTCTTTTCAACAGACCTGAGGTTTTATCAATTACGTTAAAAAGCGAACAATAATACACAAAAGGAGAAAATAAAATGGAAAACAAAAGACCGCTCAAAACTATTTACACCTGCTTCCCCGGCGGAAAACACAAGGTACTGACTATGAGCTATGACGATGGTAAAAAATTCGACCGTCCGCTTATCGAAATTTTTAACAAATACGGAATTAAGGGTACATTTCATCTTAATTCCGGGCTTATGGGTGTGGACGAGGATCGCATACAGCCGCATGAAATGAGAGATTTATACAAGGGACATG
The DNA here is from genome assembly GCA_964634915.1 of uncultured Clostridium sp. Lineage (GTDB taxonomy): Bacteria > Bacillota > Clostridia > UBA1381 > UBA1381 > Hominilimicola. Next base: position 9,204 of record CAZWLT010000020.1, read on the forward strand.
AAGTATCATGCCACACCTCCACTCACCCTACAATAGAACGCTGTCCGCTTGACCAGGTTATACAGCAAATCATTGAGGATCGAAAGGTTCTTGAGGACGCGATAGGCTATCCCGTACGCGGTATGAGCTATCCGAACGGCTCATACAGCAAGGATATTATAAATCTTTTGCCCTCATGCGGTATTGAATACTGCCGCGTTGTCGGCAGCACAGATGATTTTGCATTTCCCGAAAATTATCTTGAATGGACTTCAACATGCCACCACAGTCACAACCTTATGGAGAACGCGCGCCGTTTCGCCGAGCTCCATAAGACGCAATACCTTTATATGATGTATGTATGGGGACACAGCTATGAGTTTGACCGCGATAATACATGGGACAAAATCAAGGAATTCTGTAAATACATAGGCGGCAGAGAGGATATATGGTACGCGACAAATATTGAAATTGTCGACTATATGAACGCCGCAAAAAATCTGAAATATACAGCCAAGGCTGACAAAGTTTACAATCCGAGCGCCGTTTCGGTATGGATATCGGTTGACGGTCAGCATTACGAAATTAAGCCGGGAGAATTAAAGGAAATATGACGGAAAAAGAACTATACCCTCCGGTACATGACCTGTTTGAAAAACGAGGATACAAGGTTAACGCGGAAGTTAAAGACTGCGATATGACGGCTGTTAAGGACGATGAATTTATAATTGTCGAGCTAAAGAAAAACCTTTCCGTTACGCTTCTTGCGCAGGGGTTAAAGCGTCAGAAGACCGGCGCGGACGTATATGTCGCGGTGCCAAAGCCAAAACAATATTCATTCAACAAGTTCCGTTCTGTATTTTCCGTACTGAAAAAACTTGAGCTTGGGCTTATATTTGTATCGCTTAGAGGCAGTCACTCCTTTGCGGAGATTGTGTTTGAACCAAAACCATATACGTCAACCTACAAAAATTATAAAAAATGCAAGGAAATTATGAACGAAATAAACGGCAGAACCATCGACACCAATATCGGCGGCGTACGCGGAACAAAGATTGTTACCGCATACACGGAAAAGTGCATACATATCGCATGTATTCTGGACATGTACGGAGAGATGTCACCCAAAGAAATACGCGGCAAGGGCGGTGATGACAGCACGCAGCTTATCCTCTCACGAAATGTATTCGGCTGGTTTGAAAAAACGGGCAAGGGCATTTACCGTATCACAAACGAGGGCAGAAAAGGACTGCTTGAATATCCCGAGCTTGAAAAATATTATACCGAGTTATTGCTTGATGACACAAAAAAAGACGGCTGATGCCGCCTTTTTGACTGTTAATCTGTGATTTCCTCCTCATTGTCATCCTTCGGGATATCACTGTCAAGTTCAATTTTTTCCTGATTTTCCTTTTCAAAGCTGACTCCCTCTATATGGATATTAACCTTTGTGACATCAAGACCTGTCATTGTTTCAACATTATTCTTGACGTTCTCCTGAATCTCCCATGCAAGCTCAGGAATTCTTACACCATAATCCACCACGATATAAAGGTCAATTGTTGCGTTTGTTTCATTAATATCAACCTTGACACCCTTTGAAGGATTTTTCTTCGCGCCAAGCATCTCGGCGATACCGCCTGCAAATGTTCCGTACATTCCCGCAACACCCTCAATTTCATTTGTCGCGATACCCGCGATTGTCGCCACCACATCAACAGATATTTTTATGTTGCCCGTTGTTTCTTCTTCCGGAGTTGTTTCGGCAGTTTCTTCATTTTTCATATCTTCTGTTTTAATTTCGGTTTCGTTTTCGGTTTCGGTTTCGTTTTTAATTACTTCTTCCATTGTAAATTCCTCCATACTTTAAAATATTATATGTATATTATACCACATAATTTATTTAACTTCAACTATTTTTACATTTTGCGCTGAAATTTTAAGCAGGTCTGTGACTATTGCTGTCAGCTTGGTTACATCTTCATCGCCAAAACCTTCCTTACGCACCATTACATTTGCCTCGCTGCCGTCTACATATACGCATATTTCGCTGTATCCCTTTGACTGCGCAATGCTTTCTATTTCCGATTCCTTTTGCACATTGTCAGAAACCGCAAGAATCTTATCTCCGGCTTTTTTACGGATTTCTTCGTCAAAGCTGTCATTTTCCGCTGTCTGATTCAGAATTTCCAGAGATTTTGAACGTGAGGATTCCTTATTCATTTTAGCCTGTTCAAAATAATTCTCCGAGCCGGACAACGTTTCTTGCGGCTGTGAATCACCTTCCGCGTTTTCAGTATTTTCCGTGTTCTCCGAAGATGTTTCTTCTGCCCTTTCAGTATCCTCCGCATTATCCTCCATTTCATCCACCGCGTTTACATACTGTGCCTCGCCAAGTTTTTTCCCCGTTTCAACATAGCTTTCTCCGTCCTGTACTCTTATGGTATCCTGATATGACCAGTTCAGATATCCGGCAACTCCTACCAGTACCACAAGCGATGCCGCAATTATTTCTTTCTTCTTCAAAACCATATATTATTCCTCCTCTTTTTTAAAAATACATATTCTATGAGCAGGTACATCGAGCGCTGCCATAACCGCCTCGGAAATTGCTGACCTGACAGACGAATTACCGGCCCCCTGTGCCGTTACAATAACACCCTTTACCCGCGGGTACACTTCTTTTACCACCATTGGTTCTCCGTCGGTCATGACAGCCTTCCTATCCTCACTCATATCGCTCTTGTCCCCTCTTGAAGCGGTTTTGGTTTCATAAGCAATATCTTTTTCCGTACTTGAATAGTAAGTTATCATAACCGACACATTACCGGCGCCGTCTATCTGCGAAAGAATATCGGCAAGGCGTTTTTCCTCGCTTTCAATATTCACATTGCTCACAGCGTTGACGTCCTTTTCTTCTTTATTGTATCCACCCGCTACCACCATAAGTACAACTCCAATTATTAATATTAAAATTAAAACTCTGTTATTCTTATTTTTGAATATTTTTAAAATTTCTTCCTTATTCATCTCGCACCTCATACGGATTCAGACCATATACCTCACATAATCTGCTTCTTGCGCGGTCCGTAAGCTTATCCCCGTAAATACGCACGCTATCTACTCCCTCAATCGCGCCTTCATCATTGACACGTATGTCACAATCCGCCCTGACAGAAAGATTAAACTCCTTTTTCATACGGGCGGTTATATCTTCGTTTATATTCTTTTTCAATTCATTTATGACAATGTCTTTCTGCATATTTCCGCTTTCTGAGATATTCTGCTCAACACTGTCAAAGCTGTCGAAAATATCACTGTGCACAATAGAGGTAACGGGCGCGACAATACAGCTTATCACCACCAGTCCCGATACCACCTGCACAAAGCTCCGCCATTTTTCCGGCGAAAGTATTGCGGCAAGCGATGAAAGAAGCGTCGCGCCTATTATTGTCATTATATACGCTTTCATATCCTATCCTCCGCTTGTTGCGGCAAGTATAATGCTTATGTTTATCATAAACAGTACCGCCACCATTATAACCACCCCGAAAACCGTCGTTACCGATTCCGACACCTCCCACATCATTGAAGATATACGCTTGTCCGTCAGCGGTTCGGCAATTGCCGATACAAGCTTCAGCATAAGCTGTATAACACCGATTTTAAGTACGGGAATGATACATATCACACACATCGTAATTATTCCGGCTGTACCGACGGAATTTTTCATAAGCCTTGTTCCGCTCACAACTGTTTCAAGAGTATCGGACAGAAATGTGCCCACCACAGGCACAAGACTGCCCACGGCAAACTTAACCGCCTTGCCTCCTACCGCGTCAAGCGCCGGTGATGAAAAGCCGTATATGGCGCTTATGGCTGTAAAAATTGTAATAATTGCCGCCATAAGCCATTTTGAAATTGACTTTACAACCTTGCAAAATCCGGAAAGCCTTACCTTATCGCTTATATTACCGGCAACCGCCAGCACCGCGCTGAACGCGATAAGCGGAACAAGGCATTTTTCGATTACTATTGACACCACATATACCGCGCCGGACATGACCGGCTGAAATGCCGACGCGGACACCATATTACCGCTTGTTGCAAGCATAATCATCAGAAGCGGTGACAGCTTGGTTATAAAATCCGTCATTGAGCTGACAACATCTGTACCGTATTCCATCGCAACCGTAAAACACTTTATCGCTGCCGCGGACATAAGCGTAAAACAGGCAAAAAATGCCGCCTCGCTTGTCGATTTATTCCCAAACGAACTCGAAATAGTTGTTACAACACCGGAAATTGCGGCTATTATAAACAGTATCATAACGTCATCCGCACATTCGCGTATTTCTCCCAAAAAGCCGTCCGCAAGCATATTGAGTATATTTGACGGACTGAGCGACAGTTCGCCTGAAATTGTCTTTTCCACCATTTCATTATACGTATCCTCGCCGGGCAGAGTTATATCCGTTCCAAATGTATTTACCTCCGCGTATGCCCATGACGGCGTAAAAAGCACAAGCAAAAGAACGGTTTTAAACAGCAGAGAGCGCATTTATGCACACCTCCAGAAACTCCGCGACAATCGGAAGAGTCAGCCCAAGTATAAATATCTTCCCCGCAAGCTCCACCTTGAGCGCGATGGCATTTTCACCGCCGTCGCGAAGTATCTCCGCGCCAAACTGCGTCACATATGCCACGCCCACCACCTTCATAACCGCCGCAAAATATCTCGTATCCACACCGCTTTTTTCCGTTATAAGCGATATCTGCGAAATAACGGATGACAAAGTATCAAGCGTGAAAAACAAAATCACTGTGACGGTTGCAAGTCCCACCAGTATCGCGTACTCTTTCTTATACTGTTTAACCGTCATCGAAAGCACGCCGCCAGCCAGACCTATACCAATTATTTTGAAAATGTCCATATTATCACCAATGTTTATAAATTAAAAATAGTCTTTATAGTACTGAACAAATCTCCTATCTGCTCCGTTACAATAAATAATACCGCGACAAGTCCCGCAATCGTTATTAAAAGCGCCTGTTCATCACGCTCGGCACGTTTTAAAAGCTGATTCAAAACCGCCACAATTATACCGATACCGGCTATCTGAAATATTAAATCCACATTCATTTTACGTAATTTCCTTATATTAAGATTATTACCGCCATTAAACCCGCAAGAACTCCGCCGCTGCTGTACAGCTTTCCGAATCGTTTGTATTCAGCCTGCGCCGCGTCCTTCTGCGCGTTTATCATTGACTTCACATATTTTATATTTTTCAGCTGATCGTCTGTATCCGTTCTTCCGATACTTTTACCGAGTACAAGCAATATATCGCTGTCCGCGTCAGTAAGACAAAGCCGTTCCTTATTCTTATTTACCGCGTCTGTCCATGCTTTCTTTGCGCCGTCCTTTTCCATATTTTCCGCCGCCGATAAAAAAAGTCCGTTCCGGTCAATACGTTCAAATGCCTTTTTGAGCTTATTAACGCTGAAATTTATTTCACTTTCAAGCATTTCAAGCGAAGTGTATATATCAATAAGATTTTTCAGCCTTGTTTTCATCGTCATACTAAGGCGAAAACCAAGATATCCGCACGCAAATCCTGTCATTACGGCGCCGATGACCTTTACCATTCAAAAACCGCCTCCTCCAGAGTTCCTATGCCGCCGCTTCTGCCAAGAGTTATTACAAGTTCAAAAAATTTCATCACGCGTTTTAAATCATCACGCCGCTTAATCATATCAAGGTTTCTGCCGTGTATACTCGCAATTACAGCCGCGCCGCTGTTTGTAATTTTCTCTATTGCATCAATATCTTCCTGCTTGCCGATTTCATCTGTAACAATCACGTCCGGACTCATCGAACGCAGTACCATAAGCATACCGCATGCCTTGTCCACTCCCTCCAAGACATCTGTTGAATAGCCAAGGTCAAAAGCGCTCCTGCCCTCAAAAAGAGCCGCAATTTCACGTCTTTCGTCCACCACGCTTACCCTGTATGACTTATACGAAAGCTGACGGACAATATCGCGCAGCATTGTTGTTTTACCCGCTCCGGGCGGTGAGATTATAAGCGTGTTTTTCACGTATCCGTCACGAAGTATAAGCCCGATAACCTTGTCCGCCGCGCCGATAATCTCTCCGGCAAGACGATAATTCAACGCGGATATATCCTTTATAAATGATACCCTGTCCTCTTTTATAACCGCCGTGCCGGTAATACCGATACGATGACCGCCCTGTATTGTCAGAAAACCGTTTTTTATTTCATCGCGTACCGAATATACCGATGACGCTGTGGCAATCTCCATCGCCTCATCAATATGTTCACGCGTAGCCTTCAGTGACGAAGCAGGTATAACCGTCAGATTCCCTTTCGGGTCTATATAATAACTTCCGTCACTGTATTGAATAGTCAGCGGTTTGCCGAGACGCATATGAATTTCACACGCGCCGTCAAGGTCTATATTATACATATACCGCCGTATTCCCCGCGGCATAAAATTCAATATACCGCCTGTCCCAAATGCTGTTTCATTATTCGCTATGTACATCTGCCTGTCCTCCATTTGTGTTTTGTATATGATATATATTATTTTCGTATCGCGTTTAGAACTAAAAATTTGCACGCAAAAAAATCCCGAAATTTCGGGATTTTTTATTGCTTCCTTTTATATTCCTTTGTTAAACGAAGGAGATACTCGCGATTATTCAGTTTTGGATTTATTATAACCTCATCCATAAGACGTTTCAGAACGTCGCCAATCTCCCTGCCCGGCTTATATCCCATTCTTATCAAATCCTTTCCGTTTACGGCAAGGTGTGAAATGAGATACGGCTGTCTTTCGGCAAGTATTTCCTTGTATATCTGATATACCTTATCAATGCGTTTCTTTTTTTCCGGGAAATACTCCGTGTTCTTTGCCATGTTATCGGCAGTCTGCAAGAGCATAAGCTTTTCAAACAAAATTTCACCTGTACGCGCCATCATACGTTTTACCGCCGGCTGTGCCGGCTCAACGCGCACATCGTGATTTTCCACAAGCACAGCAATATCGCGTATTGTATCGTTATCCATTCTGAGTCTGTGCAGAAGGTCTACCGCAATTCTGCCGCTTTCCCGGTGATGTCCGTAAAAATGGATTAGTCCGTTCTGGTCTGTACTGGAGCAGCATGGCTTACCGATATCGTGCATCAGCGCCGCCCAGCGCAGCACAATATCCTTCGGCGTATACTTTACTGTTTGCATTATATGCTCGCCGACATCATATACATGGTATTTATTCTTTTGCGGCTCTCCAAAACACCGCTCAAGCTCCGGCATTATATAACGAAGCAATCCGCACTCATGCAGCTTGCGTATATAGTCCGGATTTTCAGAAAGGAGTATTTTATTAAGCTCCTCCAAAATTCTCTCGCCGCTGACTTTTTTGATGAGCACCGCGCATTTTTTTATCGCCTTCCATGTCGCGTCCTCAATTTTAAAGGACAACACCGCGCTGAAACGTACCGCGCGAAGCATACGGAGCGCGTCTTCCTTAAATCTTGTTTCGGGATCGCCCACACAACGTATTAATCCGCGTTCAATATCATCCTGTCCGCCGAAATAATCAAGGATTCCGCTCCATGGATTATACATCATAGCGTTTATTGTGAAATCGCGTCTCGCGCAATCCTCGCGCACATCTTCAACAAACGTCACACTCTGCGGATGTCTTCCGTCCGCATATTCACCGTCATGACGGAATGTTGTCACCTCATAGCTGTTTTTATTCTCCACTATTGTAACCGTGCCATGCTTTATACCGGTATCAATCGTTCTCTTAAAAAGCGATTTTACTTCTTTCGGTCTTGCGCTTGTCGCAATATCGTAGTCATGGGGTGTTTTATCCATAAGCATATCCCGAACTGCACCCCCCGCAATATATGCCGAAAAGCCGCCTGTTTCCAGCCGGCTTAATATGCTTATAACACTGTCGGGCAATATGATGTCCATTGTTATTCCCCCGTTTATTACTACTAAAATTATAAATCCAATGCTGTTTATATGTCAATAGAAGTTAT
>CAZWLT010000021.1:0-16814 GCA_964634915.1 uncultured Clostridium sp.
TGGAATGCAGACACTTAATTTCAGATAGCAAAGAATAATAAAAAGGGGCTGTCACAGCCCCTTTTGTATATTACCGCAGTTCTTTTGCAAGACGGAATATTACAACACAAGTCCAGAGTTTTGTGTCGTCAAGGTTCAGTCCGTCGCCTGTTCCCACGATTATACCGTTGTCCGCACACCACTGCACTGCCTCTCTTGCCCACTCAGGCATATTATCGTCAATGTAGTTATAAATCATTGTATTTTCAACTTCATTTTTAAGAGCGTCTATTTGCGCAGACTGTGCCGCTATAAGACCCTTTAATTCCTCATACTGTGACATAGTAAGTTCCTCCTCCATTTTCTTTCCTATTATTGCGTCACCAATAGCCTCGGCTATTTTACTCGTGCCGACACCGCGATACAGACTAACATCACTTTCAGTATCAACAAAGCATACCTCGACAAGCATTGCCCTCGCGGCGGATTTGCGTATAACATACAAATTTGAACCGTCCTTAATTCCACGGTTTACGAAACCGAGCTTTGCCATATTATCACATACAGCCTGAGCCTGCGCGAATTTCTCGCCGCCGTATGTGTATACTTCACAGCCCTTTCCGCCGCCGCTGTTGAAATGAATTGATACAAACAAGTCAAGCTGCTGCGCATTTGCCATCGCGACAATCTGACTTAAATTTTCACTTACAGTTGAAGCATAATTGTTGGTACAGTCAACCACAGTAACGCCTTGCTCACGGAGATAATCCATCAGCTTATAGCCAACAATTCTTGTTTCATTACTTTCATTTAAAATTCCTACCGCACCGCTGCCGACTGTACCGCTAACAGTGTGTCCACAGTTTATTCCTACTATCATTTACACTCACAAATCCTTTCACAAATCCGTTTAATTTATAATATTCTCCATGGGAATAATCAGTTACTTATTATTTTTATCCCTTAGCTGGAGTAATATATTTTTAAGCGACGGCGGCATTTTTGTCGATACTGACGCAACATTCTCCAATATCGAAATACCCTCGTTCGCAATATAGAACATTATCACTATTGTACGTATGGCAACCGTACCTCCCATTATAACCTGTACAATGTTGGCGAGCGCGACTATCGCAAGTATTGAAATCTTTTTAAGTATACCCTTGTAGCCTGTTTCACTTGAAATCTGTTTTGTATACACTGCCTTTATAATGCCTGTAATATAATCAATTACCATAAGCGCTATCAAAGCCCACAGGATTGTATCCCACTGTCCGAATATTGCGGCAAGAATACCGCCTGCTACACCGATATACACACTTATCCAGTTAAATATTTTATCCATACCTTACCTCCTCTCTCATTCTACGGTTACAATTTCATGTCCGTTCAGACACAGCTTACCGTCTTCGTTTACTTCTATAATATTATCTCCGAGAATTATCTGTTCCGAATTCAGCTTGCCTTTAAAATTCATTTTCCCGTCTTCTCCAAGCTCAATGGCGGTATTTCCGTTGTTGTCTGCAATGGAACACATAAATTTTCCATCCGCATTACCAAGACGAACCATTGTCTGTCCCCTGTTAAATATCTGAATTATATCCGACAGAATTGACAGGGCGCCGTCAGAATTTGTCACGCTTATGCCGGAGTCTTTTATTGTCCCCGAAACGGAGGACGCTTTCACCTTACCGTTGGTTGTTGAAACCTTTTTATATCGTCTTACGAGTGTCCCCATCTGTTCAAGATAAAAAAACAAATCCTTCTTCACTCTGCCGATTGACAGTACTGTGCTGTCACTCTGATAGGGATAGTATTCAAGCTTTATAATACGTTCCTTAATCTCATTGCCATTATCAATAACTGTCACACCGTCACCAAGATTTATCTTCTCGGCATCGCCGTATTCCGATAGCTTTGAAATATCCGCAAAAGTACCTGTTATATTAACACACGGCACATCAATACGCTCACTGTTTTCACTGTCAAACTCCCACATTGCGCGGCTCATTATCTTGTCCGGCTCAATATAATCCGTATAATCACGGTATCCCTCCCGCACTCCGTAAATTGCCGCGTTGCCGCTCTGTATATACTGAACGCCATTGTTAACACTGCCGATATGCGCGTCATCCTTACCATATGGATAAAGACGCGTCACCATATCGGTTATATCACGTTCAATCGTTATATCCTGCAAATTCTTTGTCACATCAAGACGGATTTTCGTATCGCTGCCGATACGTTCAACAAGCGCAATTTTATAATTGTCAGCATATATTTCGCCCTTGCCGCAGTTTTCAATAACCGTTTTCACAACATCGTACGGATTAGTTTTATCTGTTGAAAAGAAGTCTATTTTAAATCCGTCATAATCCACGCGTCTCATTCCCAGCTTTTCCAATTCGCTGTCACTCATAAATGAAAACTTTGTACCCTCAATCGCGGCTTTAATTACATTCGTCGGATAAACGCCAATCATATCGGGAATGTTCTGTATATGAATATTCGGCGCGTCCGCATTATACACATGGCGGCACTCTACCTGCATAGAAGATTTTTCGCCTTTTACCGCGGAAGCTTTTGTTATTCTGTATGCCTGTCCTTCACAGACAACAATCATATTTTCGTGTATCAATGCTGACTTTTCATTAAGAGGATAAGTAAATTCAAGCATATTTTCTCCGTTTATTTCACGCGTAACGCGCACATCGCAGGCATCGCCGAGAACGATGCCTGTTTTAAAATTTGTACTGTCATATTCAAGTAATTTAAGCATTTACCGCACCCCATTTCGATTCCGCAAAATCAACACTGTACATATATTCGGGAGAAAATTGTACATTAACCGTCAAATCAGCAGTATTTGAATTGGTAATATGCAGAATATTATCACCCTCGGCAAACTCAAAAAATTCACCCGACACGCCAATAACGCCGTACGAATTACTTACTGTCTGTTTTTCAAAATCCGCCGCCGCATCGCCGTTTGATGTGAATGACAGTGTTTTATCACCCAATGAAAGCGTAATTTTCGCCGCGCTGCCCTCAATTGTGATAACAGGTCTTACGGGTCTGTCTCCAAAATTAATAATGTGCAAATCCGCGTCTTTATTCACGCTGTATACATAAAATTCATCCAGGCTAATCGGTATTTCATCGTCTATATGCACCATATCATCAATAACGGGACCGTCTGTGCCGAACACACAGCTGCCGAACGGGTTAACCCTAAACGACACCTCAAGCACAGCCGATTTACCGTTATGCTCCGGCATGTAAATAATCTCATCCGATATTTTTCCGCGCCATACAATAAGCGGTATATCGTCAAATATCAATTCACCGCTGCCATTCAGCCATAATGACAAATCAGACAGTTTCCTCTGCAGCTGCGCCAGATTATCCGCATATGCGCAGATTGAAACTATAAACGTTCTGCTGTAAAAGTGTTCTCTGCCCTGCGGATTAGATGATGAAAAATCATACTCGCCGTCCCTGAAGGGCAAATCCATTGTAAACGTCTTTTCCAAGGGACGCAAAGGACGTGATTTTGTTCTGACCGTCACACCGAATTCTGACGAATGACGGCCATTAAATTTAAAACCGTTTCTCATATGTACCCTCCTTAATAATAGCTGCCGCCCGCGATTGAAAGACCAACGCGGTTTTTGAGCGCGTCAACAATATCACTGCTGCTGCCGTTTATACTTATATTTCGGTTATCCGAATACGAACTTGAAGATATCTTTATTTCCTTGATTGCGCTTATCGTCTGCGCAAAAAGCGCTGTGATTGTGTTCTGCATATTTTCTATATCATATTTCGCGCCGCTGACTATGCCTTCCAGATTAATACCTGATTTTTCGATTGTCGCAAGAAGATATTTTTTATTCTCCTCGACAACATCATAATTTATCTCCAGCTTTGACAGCGTTTCCGCATTTGTTTTCTGAAGCTGATACATTTCCTCCTCACGTTTAATTTTTTCCATTTCATCCTGAAGTGATTTGTATCTGTCCATACCTTTTTGTGTCACCGCGTTTTTATATATTTCAAGCCGGCGGGACACCTCTGCTTTTGATGCTGCTCTATCCTCCGCTTCCCACTTTTCGGACAGCGCGTTTTCTTCATCGGAAAATCTCTGTTTAGTGTCCCCGATGTACTCTTTCTGACTCGCGAGCAATGTATCGATTTCATCCATTTTGGCTTTATATAAATTAAGCGTTGCCTCCATGGTATCATCACTGTATTCCTGCCAGCCGACAAAACCGCCGTCATACATCTCCTGTATGCGTCCTATACTGCGTTCATAGAATTTAACAGGGCTGTCACCGCTTTCTTCCCAGTCGTCATATGTATCACGTATATTCTTCCAATTCTTTGCGTCGCTCTGCCATTTCTCGTAAACCGAATAATTCTTTTCATTTTCCAGCTTACCTATTTTAAGGTCAATGCCTGCCTTATATTCGTAAAAACCGTCCCATATTTCTTTTATTTCGTCTGCCGAATATAATGTTGACGACACCATTTCCGATACCATTGCATTATAATTATAAAGCTGTCTTTCATACGCGTCAATCTGTTCATCAACGCCCATATCGTTGACTTCAACCTGATACTTAATCCATGCGTCAGAGTGCTTTTTATAATCAGAAAGCGCTGTTTCGCTCTGTTTCTTTTCCGCCTTCCAAATCTTCTGCTGAGCGGCAAATATTTCTTCCTGAATTTCCTGTACAACCATACTGTCATAGCTAAACTGCTCCATAAGTCTGTTCCACCATTCCAGTTCTTCCTCCGGCGACATGTCATGTGTTTTCTTATAATGAATCAAATCAGCCTTTTCAGTTTCATACCATTCATTATTGTTTTTTCCGGAAGCATAATGCGGCAGACCAAGACCTGTCATTATGCTTTTTGTTTCAGCGGCAGTATAAACCTTGTCCCCCTTTGAAAGCGGAACAATTACATCGCGCCCGTTGAACATCATAAGCTGTCCGTTATGCTCAATCAGCTCGCGCGGGTCTGCAATTCCATTTTCGTCATTGACCACCGACAGACCGCCCAAAGCGCTGCTTGTACCTGCGGCAAGTTTGGGCATTGATGAAACGTTGTACTTCACGGAAATAGTCACAGTACGGTCCTGCAAACTATTTATATTCGCTCTCGCGCTGTTTACACCGGCGGCGGTATTATCAACCGCGCTTATTTTGACCTGTGCCTCCTTGCCGCCAAAATCATTCATTATTTTTCCGGCTGATGAATTAAGTGTCGCAATCGCCGCCTCCGCCTGATTAAGCGAGCTTATAAGACCGGACGCATCGCCTGTTATACTGACCGATAAATTCGCTGCTTCTGCCATATCTATACCTCCTCTCCGTAAAACATCCTCAGATGCTCATCTGTGTATTCCTCATCATCCTCACCAAGACCGTCCAGCATCTTCATGAGTACCCATGGATTTTGTCTGCCAACCTCGTCAGGCAGAATATGGTAATATCTGAGGAACATAGGATATATGTCCCTCAGAACCCCGCCGCCGCCTGACATTACTCGTTTTTTGATGATAGCGCGTCCACGTAAAAGCCCCATAACGCGATACACATTTTTGAACGCTCGGATATATCAAGCGTATCTATAATATCCTGCGTTGCCTCAGTTCCCTCAAACATGTAATCCACCGCGTCACGGCATATTGTAAGCGGACCGTTTTTTGTATCATCATTATGTGCGTCGTTGATTATACACATTGCTTCAAAGTCAAACGGCTTTGAAACATACTTTGTCTTATCCTTTGTAAACGTCAATGTATGCTGCATAGTTCTCTCCTTTACGCAATTTCGGGATAGTAATTCATATCCGTGAACCACTTTTCCTCAAATACCTCTTTTGTCATGCCATCCGGCAAATCTGTTTCGTCAAAGTATGCGTAATAGTTATTATCATAATCACGCTGTACTGCCGTATAGGTTGCCTTCGCGGTCTGCTTGTCAACAGAGCCGTTTGACGGCTTCGTCTTGCCGCCGACATTTGACGCAAAGCTGTATGAACCCTTATAATATCTGACATAACGGTACGAGCCATCAGATTTAAGTATTCTCCATGCGACACCGAAGTAAATAGTCTTTGTGTCGTTACCGACTTCAACAACGCCGTTCTTTCTTTCAAGACCTCTCCACATTGCGTCAACCTCCGGCGGAATATCCGCATTTGTAATTTCGTGACCAAGCTTTTCAATATAACTTGATGTTTCATACGAGCCGTTGTCCGCATCGAAAATATCACTGCCGCCGGCATCTGTCGGCGCGATTTCCACTGTACCCTTCAGATTATACGGCACGTCATATTCCGCGCCGTCTATGCTGTCGGAAAGCACCTTGAAAAAGGTATACTTGTCCACACCGATTGTAGGTAATGGTTTCTTTGTCATAATTCATTTCTCCTTTTGTATTATTTGTCTTAAGGACCGGATTTCAGTATCTTACAAAGTGAAATACTTCTGAAATCTCATAGTTCTGTGATATATTTTTTCATTCTTTTCCGGAACGTCTCTGGACATTTCACGTACCCAGCCGTTCCTTGTCATTACGTCGTTTATTTTTACGGATAGCTTACCGCATTCCATGCCGGTTTCACACCACACGTCCACCTGAACATGTCCGTCCTGAATACATTCAATGTTATCGGCGCTGAAACCGCATTTTTCCGTTATATTATAGTAGCTTACAACGGGAACATCGGTAAACTGCCCGGGATATTGGTATACAACCCTGCATTCAAGTTCTGACAGGGCTTTTTCAGCTTCAATATTAATGTCAAGCATGTCTGTCCTCCTTACGCGCCAATTGCGTCTGCCATAGCCTCAAGCACCTTGCCGGTATTTGCAAGAAGCGACGGTACAAGATACGGCTGCGGCATCATTTTCGATGTGCCGAATTCCACAAATGCGGCATAGTCTGTATTTGCGGAAATTTGCGCCGTGTTTCCGTTTACAGAAACCGCGATAGACGATTGCAGCGCGCCCGTATCAACAGGACAAACGGCTTTTGCCTCCTCGCGCACTGCGTTTGCGCCGGCTTCAATTACATCGCTGAGATTGGCGGATATTTTTTCCGCGATTGCGGATAATCCGCCGTCATATGTGATATTAAGATTCATTTTCAACACCTCTCATAAGTACGGTCATTCCAAAGCTCCATATCTCGCATTTGACAATCCTGTGCCACATTCCGCCAAAAAGTATGTATCTGCCGTTTTTAACGAGTTCATTCTTGTCGCAGTAAAGTTTATAACAGCGATTTTCCGAAAGTCCGTATATTTTGTTTTCCGTATCATCCGAATACGGCTGTATGTCACATATCAGTTTTCCGAGCAGGGTCTTTTCACCCTTACCCGAATAGCTGTTTTCTCCCTGCTCATATACGGCTATTTCTGTATCATAAAATCTGTTAAACGGATTCATCATCGCTGTTTCCCTCCCTCGCTATATCTGACGGAAGAAAAGCCTTTCTGCTTACAAAGGGTCTTAAACGCATTTCATATTTGGCAAGAAAGTCATAATTACCGTCGATATATTCAACGCGTCTTTCACCCTCTGTAACGGATTTAACACCGCCGTTATACATGAAATTAAACCTATCCGCGGCAAGCGTTGGTATAAATCCGGCAAGCTGACGGGGCAGCACCTCCAGATGACAGTATGACAATACCGCGTCCGTCACCTCATCTATAAGCAGCAAAATAAGTTCGTCATTTTCGCTGTTGTCCAATCTAAGCAGCACTTTTACAGCCTCAAGAATTTCTGTTTTAGTGTCCCCCATAATACTCACAGCCTTTCTTAAATATTATTCCGCCTTGAATACATAAATCGCGTCCTGCTTATTATCAAGCACGAATGCGTCATAATACACTCTGCCCTCAATAAGCCAGCCATTGATACCCGGAGGGTTATCATGGATTTTATATTCTGAAAGCTTCACCGGCGCTGTTGTTGCGGCCTGATTTGTTATAATGAATTCCACACCCTCGGGGAAGTATGTCTTTGGCACAACAATTACAGGGATTCCATCAATAATGCCGACCTGTCCCTTTATCAGCATTTCCTGCGACATATCGCTGTTTCTGATAAAACTTGAGTCCTCCTTGATGTTCTTATAGAAATCAGTCGAAACAAACGCGACAGAGCCTGTAAGCGGCACATTATTTTCGATAAGCGCGGACGCGCCTGTAAGGAATTCATCATAAGCATTTGTCTTTGTGATTGTACCTGTTTTGAGAGTGCCGGCGCCTTCGCAAATCTTATTGAAACGGTACGTGTCAATTTCAGGCACAACCACTTCGCGTATCTGTCGCTGAAGCGCGGCGCCCGCCGCGTTTGACATCTGTGTATCGTTATATGTGCCTCTGTCGATTGTAAATGTGAAGCTTCTGTCCATTGACATTGTCAGCTCCTGAACAGTGTTGTCAAGCTCCTGAGGAGTACCGTAACGGCTTGTGCCAGCCACATTATAGTTATTCATTGGCGCGGTTGGCACACTGTATACATTAACAGTCTTTACGCCTACAAAGTCATAATCATTATTTACTGCCGGAGATGTCATTGACTCTCTTGCAAATTTTTCATCAATTTTCTGAGCATATTTGCTCGCATAGTTTATTGCCATTTATAATCAAATCCTTTCTTTTGAAATTACATTCCCAAACCGCTCAGGAACGGATCGCTCATCTCTTCCTTTTCCTTCGAAACCTTCGGAAGTGTTCCTTTAAGACGCTGAGAAAGCCCCATTTCAATCGCCTTTAAATATTCCGCCTTGAACATTGAAATATTTTCAAGCATTGTTTCCTTGTCAGCATCAGCAACCATTCTTGCAAAGTTTACCGGAAGATTCTGCGCGGCAAGCTCCTTTGCCGCCTCGAATTCAGCCCTTTCACTGACATACTGCTGTCTTTCGGTTTCAAAATCCTTCTGACGTCTTTCCATTTCAACTCTTGCTCTTTCTTCCGACGACATGGTTGCCATCTTTGCGGCATCCTCACGTTCAGACGCGATTCTTGTTTCAAAATCTTTATCCCATGATGACTTAGCCTCTTTAAGAGCCTCGTCAACATACTTTGCAATAAGAGATTTAATATTTTCGTTTTTTCCTCCCCCATTACCTTCAGGCATTAAATTTTTCTTTTCCTCGGGAATATTATTTAGTGTCCCCTTTTTCTTTTTCTCGTACATTTTTCTTCCTTTCCGCACAGAATAAATGAATATGTATTTTTCTGTCCCTTTATTCCTGTGCTATGTTTGTTTTTTCCGTCAGCATACGTTCCTTTGCCGCAAGCTGCGCCTCCTCTTTCGGGTCACCCACAAATGACAGCTGCGAGAGCAGTGTCTCACTCGTTGCGATACCTGCAAGATTACGCACCATCTGCGATACCTCAAGCTCGTTAACAGGCAGATTTCTCGTGAATACCACGTCAACCCTGTGAATCGGCACATACTCCATTGCGCCTTTTAGCGAAAGAAAATTCACATACAATTCAAAACGCTTTTTAAGAGATTTTGCAAAATATCTTTCCTTGTTACGAACATGCTGTTCAAAACCCATGAGCTTATACTTAATTGCCACACCGGACAGGTTGCTGCCAAAGGTACGGTCAGATAAATCAGGTATCATAGAGAAACGGTGAATATCTGTTTTCAGAGCGTCCTTTAGAACTTCAATATCACTTTCAGACATCACCTTTGCAAGATACTCTGCCTTTGCGCCCTCATAGCCCATTAAAATACGTTCCTCACGCAATTTTTTTGCCTGTTCGCTGTCCAGGTCAATGCCGGACAGGAACAAGAACGCGTCCACAAACTGCTCCTTGTCATTCACTCTGTCAGACTCTAAAATGTTATATGCGTCAATAAGCGGTATAAGCTGTTCAAAGTCACCCTGCTTTTCCTCGTTGTTACGATATTCCACCATAGGCATACTGCCGAAATAGTGACGCTGTTTATTTGTAAGACGCATATGCTCATAGCTGTCCGCATCATTTTCGTAAGTATAAATCATGCTGCTGTCGCATACAACGCAGCATACGCCTGTCACACTGCCGTCAATATCGCGTTTCTTATAATAATGTATGCCGTAAAGAGGATTTTCGCCAACACCCGCGCCGTACACAATAAACGTATTGGACGGCGGCAGACTCACGCTTCTCGGCTGTGAGTCCTCATCCGCGTATATTAACTCATATGCCTTACCGTAAATACTCATCGTCTTTTCAAGCTCCGCGTCAATACTCGGCATATCCTGTACAATAAAGCTGTTTTTAACAGCCTCAATGCTATAGCCGTCCGAACAGGTGTATGATACAGGATTGCCCACAAGATAGCTTTTGGCAATATCTACGATGTACTTTGCGTGATTGCATACAATTCTGTTATTTGCGATATTATCGCTTGAACGACGGCGTTCACAAATCGCGTGCTTACCTGTGTAATAATTCCACAGCTTGTCAAATCTCTCCGCGTTAAGAGTATGTCTCGCAATCAGCTTCGCAAGTATTCTGTCCGTCATACCGTCTTTGAAAATTTCTTCGTCAATAATCATAAATCCAGTTCACTCCTTTTTATAATCCTCGCTTTTTTGTTGTTTATTTCGTCCTCGAGTGCATAACGTACCGCATCAATGGTGTGATTGTTTTTATCCGGATATTCACTGCGAAATTCACCGTCAGTATCGCGTTCAAGCTCGTATTCGGAAAATTCCCTTGCGGTATTTTTACACCGCGCCTTATCAATCACAATTTTTTCAAGTCCCTGCAAAAAACGTATTCCATATTCAATACTGTCAGGACCTTTCTTTGCGCCGCGCACCCTCAGTCCAAAATTACGCAAATCATTAATGCTTTTCGGCTCGGCGCTGTCGCAGACAATCATTCTGCTCGCGAAGCCTTTATTAAAAATTCTTTCAGCCGCATTGCGGTTTGTCATTCCCCTCTCATAAATCTCGTCAAAGATGAACAACTTGTTATTATGTAAAAAACATACCACGTAAACAAAGGGGTCTGCCGCAAAGCCAAAATCAACTCCGCATTTAATATTATCAAAAGAAGCGGTTTCCTCGTCCGTAAGAGGGCGGATTTCAAGATTGTCAAAGACCTCTCCTCCGGTACCCGTTATCTCGCCGAGATACTCGTGTCTGTACTGGTCAATATGGGTCTTTTTAAGATACTCCGCTTCCAAAAAAAATTGCTCTCCGAGCCATTCACGCGGAACATCAAGATATGTGCTTTTATGAACAAGCATATCCTCACGTTCGATAATCGCCTCGCGATTCACCCAACTGCGTCTGTTCTGAGGAGGATTATAGGAATAAAATACAGTAAATTTTTTGCCGCCGCGCATCATGGATTGATTGATTGTTCGTATTTCCTTCATACCATGAAACTCGTCAAGCTCCTCATACCATATGTATCTTATATAACCGTGTGTCACCTTTGTGGATTTAAGTTTTTGCGGTTTATCCGCTCCGCGAAACAGAATTTTCTGACCGGTTTTCAAATAAATCATTTCGGGAACGCTTGGTTTAATATCCCACATATCTGATACTCCCAGCTTTTCAATCGCCCATTCAAGCTGAGCGAATACACTGTCACGAATATACGCGCCAACCTTTCGCAATACAACCGCGTTGCTGTCCGGATTTTTCATTATCCCAAGCACAATTTCAACGCTTACAAAACTCGATTTGGCTGAGCCGCGTCCGCCGCAAAGCCAGAAATGAGTGTAATCCTCAATCGCGTTATGCACTTCATAAAAAGCAGGCGCAATCAGCTTATCAAGACTTTGCTTTGCTTTTTCCACTGATATTATCCACAATAATCACATCTCCGATATCATTATTGTGCCTGTAGCTGAACATACCATAATACTTTCCGAGAAGCTCTGCCGCCCTGAATGAATCCGCAAGGCGGATTTCCTCATCCTCACGACGCATTATATAGGTAAGATAATCGAGGATTTCCTCCTCCTTTGCAATCGCCATAGCATCACTCCTTAAAATAACACGTCTGACCTGTACACACACTCGCTGCATCCGATACATTCTTCATCATCATCAAGATAATAGTATTCCGGTTCATATGCGCCGCATACAGGACATTTCATCGCGTTTTCTTCTTCATCACAGTCGCCGTAATTTCCCGTGCGTTCAATCTCCATAGCAATAAGCGCCATAGGGTCATCATTAGAATAAATCATATGTACTCCTTTCTATCTTTTTAAGATACTTATGTTGTAAAAAATATATGCCGTTATCCGGCCCTCTCCTTTAAGACATCGCAATTATATCATAAAAAGATACTAAAGTCAATAGCCAATTTCTTTTTAAGATACTTTGCACAATATTACGTATTATAGGAATATGTATTTTTTGTTTATTTTTCAGATACCTTTTTATAAAAACTCTTGCAATAAGTATATTTTTATGATACTATATATATACGTTAAATCAGACAAGGAGGAATCTCCATGACAACGGGAGAAAGAATTAAAATGCTGCGTAAGGAGCATAATTTTACACAGGAAGAATTGGGCGCCAAAATAGGCGTGCAAAAAGCGGCTATACAAAAATATGAAAAAGGCACCGTAAAAAATATCAAACACGATTCGCTTATCAAGCTTGCGCAGGTTCTTTCCACCACTCCGGAATATCTGCTCGGCTGGGATGGAGCGCCGTCTAATATTGAAGTGGTAAATAATTCCGACTTTGTCACGATTCCGGTAATAGGCAGAGTCGCTGCCGGTATAAGCTGCTTTGCTGACAATAATATCGTGGACTATGAACTTATCCATAAAGATGACATTCGCGACGGAGAGCAATACACCTTTCTCAGGGTTGTCGGCGACAGTATGTATCCATTGCTTATGGAAAATGACCTCGTGCTTGTACGGTGTCAGTCATCAGTGGACAGCGGCTCGCTTGCCGTTGTTATTATAGATGATGAAGACGGAGTTATAAAAAAGGTTGTGTACGGCAATGATTTTATTGAATTGCAGTCTGTAAATCCGATGTATCCGCCAAGACGCTTTGAAGACTCGGAGGTACAGCGTATACGCGTATTCGGTCTTGTCAAGGAAGTCAAACGCAAATTTTAATATTTTACCGCAAAGGAGCATAATATTGTATCAGTACAGAACTTTATCAAACGGCATTCGTGTCGTGGCAGAAAAAATAACATATCTAAAATCCATTTCCATAGGAGTATGGATTGGAAACGGTTCACGTTATGAAAATACTTTTGAGAACGGAATTTCACATTTTATTGAGCATATGCTGTTCAAGGGGACACTAAAACGAAGCGCGGCACAGATCGCGAACGACATCGACCGTATCGGCGGTCAGATAGACGCCTTTACCGGCCGTGAATATACGTGTTTCTGCGCAAAAACACTTGACGCGCGCGTAAGTGTCGCGCTTGATGTACTGTCGGATATGCTTTTTAACGCGCGTCTTGACGCGGAGGACTTGGCGCTTGAAAGACAGGTAATAGGAGAGGAAATCCGTATGTATGAGGACAGTCCGGAGGAACTTGTGTATGACCTTTCTTCATACGCTGTATGGGGCGATACGCCAATGGGACGCTCAATCCTCGGCACATATGAAAGCCTTGACGGCATAACTCCGGAAACCATGCGTGATTATATGAATAAACACTACACAAGCGCTAATACTATAATATCCGTATCAGGAAATTTTGACGAAAACTTCTTCGACTTGCTTGAAGATTATTTCGGTGCGCATGCCATGACGGAAAAAGCGCCGCTTTTGCCTGATGCGCCATATCTTTGCGGCAACACTGTCATAAGGACAAAGGATATTGAGCAGGTACAGCTTGTAGCAGCATTCAAGGGTATTGACGTAATGGATGAAAGCGTGTACAGCCTGCTTGTTTTTAATAATATATTCGGCAGCACAATGTCATCAAGACTGTTTCAGAATATACGCGAAAAACGCGGACTTGTATATTCAATAAGCGCCGGACACAGCGCGTATATCGGCACAGGCACATTCGACATTTCAGCCGGAATGAGCGCGTCAAGTCTTAAAGAGGTCGCAGCGCTTATTTCGGATGAAATAAACACAATAAAGCGCGATAAACTCACAAAGGAAGAAATCGAAAAATCCAAAGAACAGCTTAAAGGAAATTATATCCTTTCAAGCGAAAGCACAGAGGCAAGAATGCAGGGAGCCGGTCGTTCACTGCTTCTCGGCAAGCCGATATACACACAAGATGAGGTACTCAAAAAAATCGATGCCGTAAATTCCGACTCCGTATCAGATATAATTGAGCGCGTGCTTGACAGCAAAACACTATGTCTTTCAGCAGTCGGTCCGATTGAAAAATTGGATAATCTGTTTGATTTAGACTAAAAATATCGCAAAAATACAAGTTTTTTATATTTTTTTTGTCAAAACACTTGCAATTTTCTTGCATTTGTAATATTCTATATATAGTAGATTGCTATGAAACTTTACACGAAAGGGTGAATATCATGGAATTTAATGAAACAATGAAAATTAATCTTGAGTTCGATAAGGAACAGGAGGTTAAGGAAATCGTTTCTAAGGTTTACGAAGCTTTGAAATTGAAAGGCTACGACCCAATCAGTCAGATAGTTGGATATATCCTATCAGGTGACCCGACCTACATAACCAGCTACAACGGAGCAAGAGGTCTTATTGTAAAAATAGAGCGTGATGAGCTTTTGGAGGAATTTGCCAAGACGTATATCAAGGCATTATAATTCAAATATATATACCTTTTATTTGTACGCTTAAATATCCGTTCATTTGGACGGATATTTTTCTTTAAATTAAATTTTTGAATCGAGGTACGATTTTATGAGAATGAGAAAAAAGAAAAACTGTGACGCGAGAATGGAACGCTGCGGTGATATATGGATAAAAGACCCTCGGCAGTATAAGGGTAAATGGGCGGATGTTTTCGGCAATGATAACCCTATCCATATTGAAATCGGGTGCGGTAAGGGTAATTTTATTGTCGGTATGGCAAAAAAGTTCCCTGACATTAATTTTATCGCTATTGAAAAGGTTGCCGACGTAATAGTCATGGCAATGGAAAAAACCAAGACGGCACAGCTTTCTAATGTGCTGTTTATGGATATTGACGCGGAGAACATTGAGGATGTTTTTGAATTCGGTGAAATACGCAGAATTTATCTTAACTTTTCTGACCCATGGAAAAAGAACAAACAGGCAAAACGCCGTCTTACACACAAGCGTTTTCTTGACCGCTATAAGGCTGTGCTTATGAATGGCGATTATATATGGTTCAAAACAGATAATAAAGCATTGTTTGATTTTTCACTGAACTCGTTTGCGCAGGAAAACTACAAGCTTGAAAATATAAGCCTTGATTTGCACAATTCGGATTTTGAAGGCAACGTAATGACAGAATATGAGCAGCGTTTTTCAGAAGCCGGAATGCCTATTTACCGTCTTGAGGCGACATATCTTGGCTGGGAGGACAACAGGACAGAATAATTAAAACCCTCTTACCGGGTGATGTTTCCCACACCCGTTAAGAGGGTTAATTTGCGTCCTTTTTACAGCATTACGGCAATCGCGCTGTAATTATCATTTTTCTCAATTTCGTTTTCGTGAAGAATTTCAAGCATATTTTCAAGCCATTCCTTAGGCGAATTTGAAGATAAAACCGTTTTTTCAATATCGTTCTCCGTTACATACTCCCAAAACCCGTCAGTGCACAGCAAAAACGCATCGCCATGTACCACTTCATTGATTTCGGATATATCAGGTTTGAAGGTGTCAATATCGCTTACGCATCTAAGCAGCTTATTCTGGTTCGGACTGCGGCGAATATCATCATATGTAATTCTTCCGCTTTCATATTCAAAAAAAGCCACGCTGTGATCATCGGTTATCTGTGATATTTCATATTCATTGATATAATAAAGACGGCTGTCGCCTATATGTGCCCAAACCGCCTTCTTTTCATCGGTAACAAGCACAACAACAGTAGAGGACATATTATATCTGTCCTCATTTGATGACCGTTCCCGGTCGAGCGTTTCAGTCGCGATACGCAGATATTTTTCCAGCGCTTCCTTTGACAGAGCAGGCTCTTTTTCAAATTCAGCACATACGGTTTCACAAACCAGCTTTGATGCCACCTCGCCGCACAGCTGACCGCCGAGTCCGTCACAGACCGCAAAACACCACAAATCGCCTGAATGCGCGTATCCAACGCTGTCTTCATTATTTTTTCTTCCGCCTCTGTTTGTCAGTGATACTGCTTTCATATAAGATTAACCTACTCCATTCTCCTGATTATTTTCAGTTGATTTTTCGAAATCACCGTCTTTTTCGCCGCCATTTTCACGCAGTGTATTTATCTCCTTCTGCATATTAAGCTGTGTTTCAAGAGCCTCATCATACATGGTTTTATAGCTGTTGTTTGAATGCCACAGCGCTCCGATAACAATACATTCAACTGCTATTATACATGCCAGCAGCGCTGTTATAATTGCAAGATTTTTGCCTTTTCGCCCTTGCGTGCTATACTCGCCCTTATACTGTTTGTAATCCATTTTCTATCTCCTCTATATTATTTGCGCCTTCAAAGCATTCCATAGCTTCACGGCGCCAATACTTCAAGATTTTCTTTTGAATTTGCCGCTATAATCGGGGATAACCTCGTTATAATTGAATTTTCTGCCCATAGACGTTGTATACACGCCGCCTTAGAGGCGGCGGCAGACTGTCGACAAATTGGTTAGACCGTGCGATGCTTTTTTAGGGAGTGTAGGG
>CAZWLT010000022.1:0-11217 GCA_964634915.1 uncultured Clostridium sp.
GCATGTGTTCCCCGTGCAAACAAACAATATATTCATAATCTCTGTTATCTCCTTAATCTGTATTTTTAAACATGTATCACTTTCTGCGCCGCTGCTTTATATAGTCTGTTCTTGACAGCTAAGCCATATCCGTCCTTTTCGCAGAACTCCGCGAAAACAACCTCAACGCCAAGCTCGTCAAATTCGCGCAATGCCGAAAACAGGTTCTTTGCATATTCCTTATTTGTTTCGCCGGCGGAAAGCATCACGGCATTATCATAATCCGCGCCGTACATTGTAAGCACACCGGCTATTTTGCCGCCTGTGTTGTTAAGCAGTTCCTTTATCTTGCTCCGAACTGCCCTCATTTCACCCTCAACCACTGTTACATCGGCATTCGGCGCGTAATGCTTATACTTCATTCCCGGACACTTCGGCGCCTCATCAGGCGCGATTGACTGCAATATATTCTTGTCTATATCGACAGCAATTCCTGTTTTTTTCAGCTCATCATACGTCACACCGCCGGGACGGAGTATAACAGGCTTTTCCCCCGTAAAATCTATGATTGTCGACTCAACGCCTACGCTGCAGTCACCGCCGTCTATTATTACGTCAATTCTGCCTGCCATATCCTTTATGACATGCTTTGCCTTTGTGGGGCTTGGTTTCCCCGATAAATTTGCGCTTGGCGCGGCAACGGGTACTCCGGCGGCTTTTATAAGCCTTTGTGCCACATCATGCGCCGGATAACGTATTGCGACTGTATCAAGTCCCGCTGTCACATCATCGGGAATAATTGATTTCTTTTTAAGAATAATTGTTACCGGTCCGGGCATAAATGTATCTATTACTTTTCTCGCGTCATCTGTTATTTTTTCCGCAACCTCCGCGATTTGCGCCTTATCGCACACATGGACTATAAGAGGATTGTCTGACGGTCTGCCCTTTGCGGCATATATTTTCCTTGCCGCGTCACTGTCATACGCGGATGCGCCGAGTCCATACACAGTTTCTGTCGGAAACGCCACAAGTTTACCGCTATTTAAAATTCTTCCGGCTTCCTTTATTTCATCTTCACTTGTACCAACAATCTTTGTTCTCATTTATACTCTTCCTCAGTCATTGTATTCATCAAGCATTTCATTCTTCAATTTCCATAGTTTTTCCGAAAGGTCAACGTAATAGGTATGAGGATTTTCAAATCGTTTTACCTCGTCCCATAAACCGTCAACTTCAATTTTGCAGTATTCACGCAAAACATCAAGCGACGGGCTTTCATACACGCGCTTGCCCTTAACAAATACAGGCTTTAACAATTCGCGGGAATAAAAGTCTGTTATGGTCTTTTTCTTCCATGTATGCTCAGGATCAAATATCTTATAGTCCCTTGAATTGTCTATTTCTTCTCCGTGCATTGTTATAACATCGGCAATAGCGCTTGAATCTTTTTTTGAATAAAGCCGATGTACCTGCTTAAATCCCGGTGTGGTTATTTTTGCGACATTTTCACTGATTTTGATTTTCGGTATTATATTCCCCTCATCGTCCTCAGTTGCGACAAGCTTATATACGCCGCCGAAAACAGGTGATGATTTTGAAGTTATAAGCCTTTCTCCGACACCAAACATATCGACCCTCGCGCCTTGCAGCAGCATATCGCGTATTATATATTCATCAAGCGAATTTGACGCTACAATTTTACAATCACTGTATCCTGCTTTATCGAGCATTTCACGGCATTTTTTTGAAAGATATGTTATATCTCCGGAATCTATCCTTATACCGACAGGTCTTTTGCCCATAGGCTTCAAAACCTCATCAAACACCTTTATCGCATTCGGTATGCCCGATTTCAGCACGTTATATGTGTCAACAAGTAATGTACAGCTTGTCGGATACGTCATCGCATATGCCTTAAATGCCTCATATTCGCTGTCAAAAAGCTGTACCCAGCTGTGCGCCATTGTTCCGAGCGCCTTAACACCGTAAATCTCATCGGTAATTGTACATGCTGTACCGTCTACCCCTCCGATATACGCGCTTCTTGCGCCAATCATTGCGCCGGTATATCCCTGAGCGCGTCTTGAGCCGAATTCCATAACACTTCTGCCTTGTGCGGCACGCACAATCCTGTTTGCCTTTGTTGCAATAAGGCTCTGATGATTTACAGTAAGCAAAATCATTGTTTCAACAAACTGTGCCTGTATTACAGGTCCGCGCACAGTTACAATCGGTTCACCCGGAAAAATCGGCGTTCCCTCCGGTATCGCCCAAACATCGCACTCAAATTTGAAATTTCTAAGATAGTCCAGAAATTCCTCACAGAATATGTTCTTACTCGCAAGAAATTCTATATCCGCTTCTGTAAAATTAATTTCCTCTATATATTCAACAAGCTGCTCAACGCCTGCCATTATAGCAAATCCGCCGTCATCGGGTACTTTGCGGAAAAACATATCGAAATATGCTGTCTTATCCTTGTAACCCCGGTTAAAAAAACCGTTCATCATGGTGAATTCATAAAAGTCGGTAAGCATTGTCAGATTTATTTCACTTCTCATGATTATTCCTTCCCTTTAATTCGTACCGCCGCTCTTACTCCGTATATATTGTCTACATTAGTATGCAGAATAAAGCCGTCATTTTTCATATAACGCTGCATTTTTTCGTTATATCCGTACGGACACATAATCCAGTATGAGCCGTTTACATCAATAGTTTTCATCATATCAAGAGTTGGGATGTATACCATATCATCCACATAATATTTATAAGCTGAATCGCTCAAGTCCGCAACCTCACTGCGTGTCGCGTTCCAAAAATGCGTATGATTACCGCTCTGCGCAAGCTCTCTGTCATTATACGTCAGCATAACCTCATTATGCTGCGGCATTATTCTTGCAAGCTCGTCCATAGAGAATTCGCTTATAAATTCACTGTTAAGCCATTCTCTCAGGTCGCTTGTTTCCCACATATTATTCTCTTCGTCAAATATACGTTTCGTAACGCATTTCTTTGTGACAAGAATTTCACTGCCGTCATCAAATTTCTCCATTACCTCCCATTTAAGAGGCTTACCGAGATATGTGCCGAATTCAACCGTTTCAACAGGAGGTTCAATTTGCAGCGCAATAATCAGAATTGCAAGCGCGGACAGCGAAATTATTCTGTTTTTTTTCTGCATCTTCACAATTCCGATTATAATACCGGCAAACAGCACGTCCATACAGTTCGCGAACAGGAACATATGCTTCATTATATCCGCTTCACCGTTACCGAGTATCGGCAGACACATATTAATCCACAATCCGGCAAGCAGGACATACATTACCATTATAATATACAGACGTTTTTCGTTTGTTGCCCTCTTATTGCGTACAAGGAATATATGAACAGTTATAACATACGCTGTCATTATAAGAGCAATTATAAGCACTATCCAAGGGTTATACAGGAATTTAGTCGCGACACGCACATTGCTCCACAGGCTGTAACAATCCGTATAGTCCATAATAACAGTCTTGGACGTGCCGCAATTGAGCGGACGCAGACAGGAAGAATTTTCTATCGCAAACGCAACCTCTTTTGCAAATCTCACCGGATGCCTTAAATAGAAAAACAGCACGTCCGCTTTTGAAATTTTTTCATAAAAATCCTCATTGAACTCATCGGTTGTTATATCAATAGGATACTCATCCTCGTCCATATACGCGTGAGTGTTTATAAGAGGTATGTATTTTTTATCAATTCCAAGCTGTTCAAAATCCTTCTCAGGTGTTTCGGTTTCCTTTACAGCTCCGAAAAATACCGATTGATATGTTGTATCATTGTGCATCCAGTCCGGTATACTGACATACAGATTTGCTATACACACAGCGGCAAGAATAACTGACACGCCAACACCTATTTTATATTTTCTGTCCTTACGCAAAAACGCAAATGAAAGCGCAAGTAATGATACTATTACAGAATACGGCACATTTGCCAGCTTTGAACCGGCAAAGAAATACAGCGACACAAAGAAACATACTACTTTCGGTATTGTAGGACGTTTGTATATAAGCAGTCCAAGCGCGATAAGCATCATAAGCGAAACGTACTGCAGCGGTTCGCCATACAGCGAATTGAAATATAATAAATATCCGGAATCACAGAACATTATAAGAAATATAACAAACACCGTAATTTGCAGTTTTCGTGATTCATCCGCGAAAAATGTGAAAATACCCCATGCGGCAATTGAAAGCATCAGTATGTATATAAACGCAAGGTACGCGATATTATAATGCGTTTCGTCTTTGACAATGATTGTGTTCACAACAAAGTTCATTATCTTTGATGCCTTTATTATAACAAAATGGGGCGAGGAATATATCTCCTCCTCATTATTGCTCTCGCAAAGATATGATATCTTTTCCGGAAATGTGTCACCCTCAACATTCATTTTATAGTCCTGTTTGAACAGATAATAGTGATTATCCTCATCCTCATATTCCATATTATTTGCAAGCAGTACGCGTCTGAAGTCGCCATTATCCGAAAGTCCTATATTGTTTCCGAGATAAAGCACCGAAAAAGAAACCACAAACACAATAATTGCGCCTATAAGCGGAAATATTCTTTTGTTTTTATCAGATGAAATCAAGTTTATCTCCCCTTTCCGGCATTATAACAAAACAGGCGGAAAAGTCTTTTCCGCCCGACAATTTTTTTAAATAAATGATTATCTTTTTCTGCTGTAGCCGCCGGAACGTTTTGAATCATTATTACGTCTGAGCGTCTGCATTTTTTCATCGCTGTCCTGTTTGAATTTTGAAAGCATATCCTCAAGCGACATACTCTCATTCGAGGACGCGCCCCAATCTATATCAGCCGGACGAACAGGACCCTTTTTCTCCTGCTTCGGTCTTTGATTTCTCTCTTTCTTTTCTTCAGCCTGCTTTATTGAAAGGCTGATTTTTCCGTTATCATCGATTTTGATGACCTTTACCTTTACGCTGTCACCCTTTTTGACACATTCGTTTATATCATTAACATATCTTGACGATATCTCTGATATATGAACAAGTCCTGACTGCCTGTTGCCAATATCCACGAACGCACCGAATGGCATTACGCTTACAACCTTACCGTCTACTATACTGCCGATTTCAACCATAACTGTCTTGTTTTTCCTCTCTCACTATAAGTTGTTTATTATTCACCCGATACGTCAACAAAAATCTTGGAATTGTTTTTGATAAGTCCAAGCTTTTCGCTTGCGATTTTTTCTATGTACTCATCGGTATTAACCTTGCTTTTAAGCTCTTCAACCTCTTTCTGACGTTCCTTTTCGTATTCAATCTGACTCGTCAGACGCGCGATTTCCGCCTTTGAAGCGCTTATCTGCGGAAGCTGCATCAATCCCTTGAAAATCATTCCGCCGACTAAAAACAGGAATATAAATATCTTTATCCCCTTTTTATGATTCTTAACAAAATTAACGATTATGTTTTTGTATCCGCTTATCATAAGTACCGCGACTCCCTTGTATTATATTTTGCGCACGTTTAATTATAGGCACTATTAAAATTTTATACAAAAACCGCGTTGGTGTCAAGAGTATTTTCAAAATAAATCGAACAAATTTAAAAATATTTTCAATAATAATCAAAAAAAGCCTGAAAATCCATCTTCCGAGCAGAAAATAATAAAAAATTCCGCCCAGAATCACTCCTGTAACTTCATAAAATCTGAATGCTCCGCTGTTGAAATTCCAGACGCATGCCGCCATGCAAAAGAGCGATATAACGCAAAACAGCGCGTCACTCACCGCAACCGCAACCGTATTGGGTCTGACAACAATACGAAATGCGCGGAACAAATCAAACAATGCCGAAATTGCTCCTCCGCAAAGTATCATAATCAGAAATACTGCCACATCTTTATTCATTTATTTAAAAAGTCCGGTAAACAGACCGCCGCCGGCAGATGTTGTATATTGTATCAACTGAATTTCTCCGTTTACGTCAAGAGTCCCCGTATCAGTATTGAGCCGGCTTATCGAGAGCTTTTTGCCCTTTATACAAAGTCCGCCCATAATTGTTTTAAGAATTACACGATTTTCCGAAAACTCAGTAACATCCGTAACACCGGACAAAGACATATTCGCGCGATTAAGCATACTGATTGAATGCTCGGCAGTGTTCTTTTCCATATCGCTATACCTCCATATATTTATTTACAAATTAATATATGATTGTATTGTCCTGTATATTACAAAGGTTTATAAAGCGATGACGCATCGTTTTTCAGCACATGCTCAGCTATTGCCATAACCTGTACCTTTATAATCCTTTCGCCCATCTTTATCTCAATTATATCATTTTCCTTGACATCGTAAGACGCTTTCACGACGCGTCCGTTTACTGTTATTCTTCCCCCGTCACAGGCTTCATTTGCAACTGAACGCCTTTTTATAAGCCTTGTCACCTTTAAATATTTATCTATTCTCATTCTGTTTCTCCTATAAAGAAAATAAAGGGTACTGCCGAAAAGCAGCACCCCATTATGTCTTTTTTGTAAATTACTTATTTACAACTTCCTTAAGAGCCTTACCGGCCTTAAATGCAGGAACCTTTGACGCGGCAATCTGAATAGTTTCGCCTGTACGCGGGTTCTTACCTGTTCTTGCTTCTCTCTGTCTTACTTCAAATGTACCAAAACCAACAAGCTGTACCTTGTCACCTGATGTTAGAGCATCTGTGATTGCTGCTGTTACTGCCGCAACTGCCTTTTCGGCATCCTTCTTTGAAAGCTCAGCCTTCTGAGCTACTGCTGCTACTAATTCTGTTTTGTTCATGATTTTTCCTCCTAATCAATCAAAAAAATTTTTAACATAACGGCATTACTGCCTGTTCGATTACTTATTTTATTACATTTTTTTCATTATGTCAATACTTTTACAGCATTTTAAGCCAATTTTTACTAAAAAAATCGTACTTTTATGCCTTTTTAGCGTTTTTCCAGAGTATTTCAAGGTCATCAGCCGGCATTTCCGCCATATCAAGCCCTTCCTTTATCGCCTCATTTTCCATAGATTCAAAACGTTTTATAAACTTGTCCGATGCCTTTGTTAGAGAAATTTCCGGTGTAAGTCCCAAATGACGTCCCAGATTTACAACAGTAAAAAGTAAATCTCCGTATTCTTCCTCAATACTGTCTGCTCTGCCCGAAGCAACAGCCGACTTGAGCTCTGCCGTTTCCTCGTCTATTTTATCATATACAGGTTCTGCACTGTCCCAGTCAAATCCCACGCTTGCCGCTTTCTTCTGTATCTTTGCGCTACGCATCAGCGCGGGCAGGTATGCGGGAACATCCCTAAGCATCGCTGTGTATGAATCAAGATTTTTTTCCTTTTTCTTGTTCTTCTCCCACTGTCCAAGCGCTTCCTCTGCCGTTGCGGCATTGTCAGTGCCAAAAACATGAGTATGACGTGTTATAAGCTTTGTGCATATCTCATTCAATACATCATCAAAATTAAACGCGCCGCGTTCCTCCGCCAGTCTTGAATGGAATACCACCTGCAAAAGCACATCACCAAGCTCATTGGCAAAAGCATGGTCGTCACCGCTGTCAAGCGCGTCAATTGCCTCATAACATTCCTCTATCATATCCTTTTTTATACTCTGATGTGTCTGTACCTTATCCCACGGACAGCCGTTCTCACTGCGGAGTGTTATTATAATATCCCGCAAATCTTCTATTGTATACTTTTTCATAAAAATTTCTTCCTCTCTGTACGTATTGTCTAAATTATACCACCCCGCAGTATTTTTTACAAGTCTAACCTTTAAGTATTTTTCTTATCTCGCCGAACGAAACAGCATTTGTTATAAACAGCGTCGCGACATACGCAAAACACGATGTCAGTCCTGTTATACCTACATATATTATACCTCCGCACAGCGAAGAAACCGGCGCTTTGATAAGCTGTATAACTCCATACATAACTGCCGCCGCTGCTGCCGGTTTTATAATTATTGCCGAAATTTTCTGTTTTAAACACATATATCTTCGTATTGATATCATATTCAGTATCATTATCACTGTAAATGCTATATTTGAGCTTATTGCGCTGCCATATATATTGATTTCCGGCTTTCCAATAAGATAGTAGCTAAGTCCGAGTTTTATCGCGCTGCCCGCAAGCGAATTATAGAATGGCAGCATGATTTTACCTGAAGATTGCAGTATAGCCGCCGTTATCTGCGATACGCACATCATCACTACGCACGGCGCCGCCGCTCTGAGCATATCGGCGGAAGTGTCATTCTTAAAAAGTACAAGCAGTATTTCATTGCTCATCGTAAGAAACGCGACAGCACACGGAAGCGAGAGCATCACAGAAAGACGTATGCCGATATCAGTCACAAGCTGTGCCTTTTTCATATTATTGACCGCTATTGCTCCCGCCACAACCGGAAGTATGCTTACACCCAGTGTCGCAAGTATTCCCACCGGCAAATGAAATACGGTCAGCGCATACCCTGTATATGCGCCGTACAAAAAACGCGCCTCATCATTTGAAAAGCCTCCGCTAAGAAGTCTTGAACGTATAAGTGTTGTGTCTGCAATATTGATTGCATTTGATACAACCGACGAACACAAAAGCGGAATTGCTACTGCCATAAGCTCCTTTAATATATCTCCCGTTTTGTCATCAGATTTTATGTTAACTTCCTTTTTTTCAAAAATATACATAAACATAAGTATTCCGGTTGCTATAATCTCTCCGGCTGTGACACCCATTATCGCGCCGCCGGCAGTTTTCTCAATTCCAAAATTCAAAAACAATACCGCAAGATAATATCCGGCAGCCAGCTTTACAAATGATTCAGCCACCTGTGAAATCGCAGTCGGTATCATGTTGGAAACACCCTGATAGTAGCTTTTATAGCCTGTTCCCAGCGCCACAAAAAATATTGACGGAGATATCATACGTATTGCATATATCGCCTTTTCTTCCTTCATTGCAAGCGCAAAGAACGGCGCGCATACATATAGCGTCACAGAGCCGATTAGTCCGATTATAATTAAAAGAACGGTTGAAACACGCAAAATTTTATGCGTTCTGCCATGCTTACCCCTCGAATTGGACTCTGCAACCAGCTTTGAAATTGCAAACGGAAGTCCTGAAATTATGAATGCAAGGAACATTATGTAAACTTCAAAAGCAATATTAAATACCGCCATTCCCTCCTCATTCAGGATATATGTCAGCGGTATTTTGAATACTGCGCCAAGTATCTTTGATATTGCATTTGCTATCATTAGTATAAGCGCGCCTGTCAGAAAGCTCTGTTTTTTCATATTTTCCTCCACTTTTAAATCTTGTCTTTACATCATATTTGTGATATACTGAATTTAGACTATTATGGAGGTTTAAAATACAAATCCACATCACTTATTTATATAATATCAATATACAAAACCGTAATCAACCACGGATTAAAAAAGGTTGATAGAAAGGAGAATGGTATACTTGTAAATGACTGTTAGATGAGTCAATTACATTATACCAGGTTTAAAAATGGATATTAAAAAGATTTTGAAGGCAAACGGCTCTGTTAAAGTCCCCGGCGACAAGTCCATATCTCACCGTGCTGTAATGCTTGCGTCTCTTGCGGACGGAGTTACTGAGATTACCGGTTTCCTCAGCGGCGCCGATTGTCTTTCAACAATAGATTGTTTTCGTAAAATGGGTGTTGATATAAAGGCAAACGGCGAAAATGTTACTGTTAAAGGCAATGGTCTGCATGGTCTTAAAAAGCCTGATACAATGCTTTATACCGGCAACAGCGGTACAACAACAAGACTTCTTTGCGGTATTCTTTCCGCGCAGGAATTCAATACTTCAATCACAGGCGACGCGTCAATTCAAAAGCGTCCTATGGGCAGAGTGACAAAGCCTCTTTCCCTTATGGGCGCAAAAATTGAAAATGAATATTGTCCGCTGCATATAACAGGCGCAAAGCTATGCGGAATTGATTACAAAATGCCTGTCGCGTCTGCACAGGTAAAGACAGCAATTATCCTTGCGGGACTTTATGCGGACGGCAAAACAGTTATACACGAAATTGAAAAATCACGTGACCATACTGAGCTTATGCTCGGTGCAATGGGCGCTGATATAGAAGTTAACGGACTTGATATAACAGTAAGAAAAACCGACAGGCTGAATGCTGTAAATGTTGATGTCCCCGGTGATATTTCATCAGCCGCATTCTTTATGGTACTCGGTACAATTATGCCGGATTCAAAAATCACAATAACAAATGTCGGTGTCAATCCGACAAGAACAGGTATTATTGACGTACTGAAGGATATGGGCGCTGATATTACTCTTGACAATATACGTACAAGCGCCGGAGAAAGCGTCGCTGATATAACTGTACGTTCTTCATCGCTCAAGGGTACAACCATTGGCGATGATATTATTCCGCGTCTTATTGACGAGCTGCCGATTATAGCAGTTGCTGCTGTATTTGCAGACGGTCAGACGGTCATTAAGGACGCGCAGGAACTAAAAGTAAAGGAAACGAACAGAATACGCGCTGTTGTTGACGAATTTACAAAGTGCGGTATTGATATAACAGAAACAGACGACGGCATGATTATAAACGGCGGCAAGCCAATTCACGGCGCTGACTTCAAAACATACGGCGACCACAGAATGGCAATGAGTCTTACGGTGCTTGCTCAGCTTGCTGATGGAAATTCAACACTCGACAACGGCGATTGCGCGCGTGTTTCATATCCTGCATTCTTTGATGATTTTTATAAACTCGGTGAGTAGAGTAAAAAAGCAGGTGCTTATGCACCTGCCTCAGACTGTCAACAAATTGTTAGACCGTGCAATAATTTTATGCACCTGCCTTTGTTTCAAGTAATCTTTTTATTATTTTAACATCAAATTCAAGAACTCCAACGCGTTCTTCAATATCCTTTGCAACCATTACATTCTTAGATAAATCTGCATGATTTTCAAGAAGCAGCTGTACTTTCGGAGCGATATCTGTTTCTACGAGAGCGCTTGTACGCTTTAATACATTGATATCCTCCTGCATAGTGCCTATTTGTCCCTGCATAGTGCCTATCTTGGTTTCCATGCTGTCCATTCTCGCCGCTATACTTTCCAGTAATTCTCTGTCTGTCATATTATCACCGCCTTTTGTCCGATTGTAACTCTTTTGT
>CAZWLT010000022.1:11317-16691 GCA_964634915.1 uncultured Clostridium sp.
TAATTCTCTGTCTGTCATATTATCACCGCCTTTTGTCCGATTGTAACTCTTTTGTTCATTGTATCACATATTCATTTCATTTTCAAGATATTATTACTTCTTTTTTCTGAATGTAAATATCTTCATAAATACAAATGTTACAGGTACGCCGATTACTGCGGCGAGCGCATATGCGGCAACACTCGGTCCGTGAACATAATTGTCGAACAGCCAAACTATAATGGTTTGTATAACAAAGTTCGGTATATATGAGATAAAGAACTTTATAAACTTAACAAATCCGAGTTTTTCTTTGAACGTCATGCAGCTGTTCAGCAGATACGACACTACATTTGAAGTTATATATCCCGGGAAAAATGCGATTGTTGTATCAGGTATAAACAGCGAATATATTGTTGAGAATATTATATTGCTTAGTGTATTTATCGCGCCGACTATAAGAAATGATATAAATTCTCTTGAAAAGAACATTCCGAGCTTTGACGGTTTATATTCATTCCATTCAATCAGTTCATCACCTTGTACTATCATTGCCTTATCGGCAATCTTTGTGAGCGGTGAGTCAGAAAGCGAGTCGGAATAAAAGCATTCGCATTTCACATCCGGAAATTTTTCATTCAAACGCGCAACCTTTTCTTCTCCCCAGCAGTTCTCGCCGTTATATTCACCTGTATGCTTATCCACCTTTGACGCTATCAGATATTTTATACCTGTTCTCTTACATATCGGCTCAAGCAAAAATTCCGGTGACGCGGAAACGATAATATCGTCTTCCTTTTGATTTTTCTTATACCATGTCTTTATTTTATTTTCGTTTATATCCCAGAATTCTTTCAGCTCATTATCGATTTCCGGAACATATTTTAAAAATCTGTACATTTTTTCCTTGAACCTTGTCTTTGTCCAGATACCCATAATATACAGAAAAAATGCCCATGCGGTGTATGGCGCTGTCAGAAGAATTTTCGGATACCTCCTAAGGCAATGAAAATAGAAATCCTTTGTGCTGTCACCGTTATAAATAGTTTTATCAAAATCATATATGTTCAAAATGAGTTTCCTCCTGCTTTAACAGTGCTACGGCTGTGGCAGATATACCTTCGCCTCTGCCCTCAAAGCCAAGTTTCTCTGTCGTGGTTGCCTTGACGTTAACCGCGTCAATATCCACATTCAAATCCTCCGCAATATTCTTACGCATCTGCTCAATATGCGGCGACATCTTCGGTCTTTGCGCAACTATCGTCACATCAGCGTTTTCCACAGCATATCCTTTTTCTCCGATAAGTCTTACAACTTCCCGCAAAAGCACACGACTGTCGGCACCTTTATATTTCTCGTCAGTATCAGGGAAATGTCCGCCTATATCCCCAAGCGCTGCCGCGCCGAGAAGCGCGTCAGACAGCGCATGGAGCGCGACGTCCGCATCGCTGTGTCCCAAAAGTCCTTTCTCGTACGGAATTTTCACTCCGCATATTATACAGTCACGTCCCTCAACTAATTTGTGAACGTCATAACCCTGTCCAATTCTCATTCGTTATCACCTCTCAGCATTCCTTCCGCTATAATCATATCTTCAGGTGTTGTCAGCTTAATGTTACCATAACTGCCGTCACTTATTTTTATTCTCTCGCCGTAATGCTCAGCTATCATACAATCATCTGTCGCTTCAAATCCTTCATTTTTCGCTCTTTTATGCAAGGCAAGAATTTTATCAAGATAAAATGTTTGAGGCGTCTGTATCAGATACGCCGTTTCACGGTCTACAGTACCTGCTATAAATCCCTCATCGTCAGCCGTTTTAAGCGTATCCTTACACTTTACGCCGGCTGCCGCCGCACCGTATTTTATACAATTGTCTATTGAATTATTAATTTCAGCATCCGTCACAAACGCTCTTGCACCGTCATGAATGAGAACTATATCAGAGTCAGCTTTCATAAGTCCGTTCATGACAGACTTCTGACGTGTTGCGCCGCCCTCAACAATACATTTTATTTTAGTAAAACCGCTGTTATTGATTAGTTTTTCACACTCCGGTATATCACTTGCGCCGGTGACTACAATTATATCGTTTATTCTCTTATTATTCTCAAATGCGGAAATGGTGTAATGGAGAACTTCTTTTCCATTAATTGTAAGAAAAACCTTATTCTTATCCGCGCCCATTCTTGTTCCTTTTCCTCCCGCAACAATAACCGCTGTAATCTTCATATAAGTCTCCATAGCCTTTCTGCCCGCAAATAGTAAAGCCGCTCCGTAGCTGCGCTGTACATTTTAATAAGCAAATATGCTCACACCGCAAGCAATTTTCTATAAGATAAAACGAGCACATTCCATATTATGAAATGTGCTGTTGTTTTTTAAACCAATGCCTCCACCGTATCATTCATTATACTTTCAATATCACCGATGTCAGCAACCTCTGACAATACAAGCTCGCTCACAACAATTTGCTTTGCGCTGCCAAGAGTTTTTCTTTCACTTGTTGAAAGTCCCTTTGTCCTGTCACGGTACATAAGCTCCTTGACAACACCAAGAACCTGATAAATATCGCCGGATTTAACCTTTATCAGATTATCTCTCTGACGTTTATTCCAATTACTGTCATCTTCAATCTCCGCATCACGAAAAGACTGTAATGCTTTTTTTGCTTCCTGCTTGTCTATAACCGGTCGAATACCTATACTGTCTACACTGTCAATCGGAACATTTGTAATCATATTACCGATAGCGAATCTAACAACATAATATTGACGCTTTTTGCCGACAATTTCCATTTCTTTAATTTCTACTATTGTACCAGCACCATGCATTGGGTGTACAACCCTATCGCCGACATCATACATCATCTTTTACCGCCTTTCTGAAAAAACTTAAAATTTTAACTGAATATATTATACCACAATTTTTCCAAAAAGTCAAATTTTGTTATTGTATCATAATTACCAAAAAAAATCAAGTATTATATCCGCTCCGATTTTTAAAAGTGCAAAAAATTCTGCCTTTAAATGCAGAATTTTTCGTTATCAATCATTCGGGTTGTATTCAGGAATTATCTCTTCGATTCTTGCTGCTGCTGTTGCGGCAAAATTCTTAAGCATTGTTTTCTGTTTATCATCAGATCCCGAACCGGCTGTTATTTCTACAAGACAGCCTCTGTCATACACATGAATCGTCGGGAATGCAATATATGTTTCCTGACCTATACCTTCTACAAGTTCAGCTGTCGGTCTTTTCGCTTTTTCACTCTCATATTGATTATAAATCTGTTCATATCCGATTGTGTCGTTAAACTGCGTAACCTTTACCGTTACTGTGTCATTCTGACCAACCGGCTCACTTCTGTAAAGCACAGTTGCGCTGTTTCCTTCACGCGTTGTTCCCTGCGAATCTGTTACAGGTGTATAACCCGCATTAATTGCCACGTCATCAGCCGTAATGATTGCCGCCGGATCAATCTCAGGTACGGGCGTTGGCTCAGGCTTTGATATAAAACCTCCGTCACACGAGCATAATCCAATCATTACAACAAGACTTGCAAACACAAGAAATATCTTTTTCATCTTACCCCTCCGTAGATTATTTCATTTTAATGGCTTCTTTTACATTCTTTACAATATTTTCAGCTGTAAGTCCGTATTCTTCAAAAAGCTCTGCCGGCTTACCCGATTTACCAAAGCGGTCTGTTCCGATAATCTTGACCGGTACAGGCGCGTTCGCGCATACAACCTCCGCGACAGCGCTTCCGAGACCGCCCATAATATAATGTTCTTCAGCTGTAACAATGGCGCCTGTTTCCTTTGCGGCCTTTGTTATTATTTCCTCATCGATAGGCTTTATTGTATGGATATTGATTACTCTTGCGTCAATATCGTCAGCTTTAAGCATTTGAGCAGCCTCCAAAGCCTTTGCAACCATAAGACCGGTTGCAATGATTGTTGCATCCTTACCGTCTTTAAGCAAAACGCCCTTGCCAAGCTCGAACTTATAGTCATCGCCGTTGACATCATCAACAGCAAGACGTCCGAATCTCATGTATACAGGACCGTCATGGTCAATGGCAGCCTTTACCGCCTGCATAGCTTCAATATCATCGGCAGGGTTTAGAACAACCATGTTAGGAATTGAACGCATAAGCGCGATATCCTCAAGGCACTGATGCGATGCGCCGTCCTCACCTACTGAAATGCCGGCATGAGTCGCGCCGATTTTTACATTAAGTTTTGTATAACCGATTGAGTTTCTCACCTGCTCAAATGCGCGTCCCGCCGCAAACATCGCAAATGTGGATGCAAATACAATCTTACCTGTTGCGGCAAGTCCCGCGGCAACACACATCATGTTGCCCTCGGCAATACCCATGTTTATAAATCTTTCAGGGTATGCTTTCTTGAACATTTCTGTTTTTGTTGACTTTGAAAGGTCGGCGTCAAGTACAACGATATTGGGATTGTCACCGTACTTTACAAGCGCCGCGCCATATGATTCTCTTGTAGCCTTCTTTGCCATTATAGACTCGCCTCCAATCCCTTGATTATTCCGTCAAGCTCCGCAATAGCCTGATTATATTCGTCCTCCTTAGGAGCTGCGCCATGCCATGCCGCGTTGTTTTCCATGAATGATACATTCTTACCCTTGACAGACTTCATAATGATTGCTGTAGGCTGTCCCTTTGCAGCCTTTGCTTCTTCAACCGCTGCAAGGAGTTTTTCAAAATCATGCGCGTCTGTAACAATTACATGCCATCCGAATGCCTCAAATTTCTTATCAATAGGTGTCGGATTCATAACCTTTGTAATATCGCCGTCTATCTGCAAGCCATTGTTATCTATAAAAATAGTGAAGTTGTCCAGCTTATAATGAGCTGCAAACATTGCCTGCTCCCATACCTGACCTTCTTCAAGCTCACCGTCGCCAAGGATTGAATAAACTCTGTAATCCTTATTATCCAGCTTTGCAGAAAGCGCCATACCGCCCGCAGCTGACACACCCTGTCCAAGCGAGCCCGTTGACATATCAACACCCGGCACCTTGTTCATATCAGGATGTCCCTGAAGATAGCTGTTAATATTTCTGAACGTCTTTATATCATCCTTCGGAATAAATCCTCTTTCTGCAAGCACACCGTACAAAGCCGGCGCTGTATGTCCCTTTGAAAGGACAAATCTGTCCCTGTTTTCCATTTTCGGGTTCTTCGGGTCTACATTCATCACCTCAAAATAAAGTAATGTCAGCACATCTGCTATCGACAACGAACCTCCCGGATGACCCGATGCCGCACTATACACAGCTGTCAGAGCATTTTTACGAACATTATTCGCAATGATAGAAAGCTCAGTGACTCTTTTCTTATCCATATGCCTTAAATCCTCCT
>CAZWLT010000023.1:0-16683 GCA_964634915.1 uncultured Clostridium sp.
GCATTTACCGCTTTCTTCGTCAATATCAAAGATACAGCCGCAGAACTGTCCCTTACCTTCGGCAATTTCAAATTTTTGCGGCATGCCTGTGCGGAAACGATTAATTATCGGCACGGTGCCGCGTCCGAGTATTGAAAACTGCGGACCGGTCATACCAAGGTCTGTGATATTTCCCGTGCCGCCCGGCAAAATGATTTCATCGGCGGTCTGCACATGCGTATGTGTGCCGAATACCGCTGAAACCTTGCCGTCAAGGAAGTATGCCATCGCGAGCTTTTCGCTTGTCGCCTCGGCATGAAAATCTACTAATATAATATTGGTGGATTTTTTTAGTTCCTCAATTTCTTTTTCAACTCTGTCAAAAGGCGAGTCGGTTGGTTCAAGGTATGTTCTGCCAATGAGATTTATAACGCCGACTTTGACTCCGTTCTTTGCCGTGAATACAAGACTG
The DNA here is from genome assembly GCA_964634915.1 of uncultured Clostridium sp. Lineage (GTDB taxonomy): Bacteria > Bacillota > Clostridia > UBA1381 > UBA1381 > Hominilimicola. Next base: position 452 of record CAZWLT010000023.1, read on the forward strand.
CCTTTGCCCGGACAAGCGCTGTTGTAATTCGCGGGACGTATAACATTGTCCTCTTTACGCATTATATCCGCGATTTCCTTGCAGTCCCACGTATGGTTGCCCATTGTTATTATATCGACTCCGGCACGGATAAGCTCGTTGTATGCGCTGCGTGACATACCTCTGCCGTGTGTTGCGTTTTCGCCGTTTGCTATACATATATCAATGCCTTTTTGATATTTCAATTCGTCGACGTAGCAAAAAAGCATTTCGCGGCCTATACGGCTGACTACGTCACCGACACATAATATTTTCATAAGAATATAAATATCCTTTCTAATTGTTATTTTAAATAAATTATTTCATTTGTTTTTTACAAAATAAAAAAGGAGCATTACAGAACGGGTAGAAGCTAAACCGCATATATCCCGCGCAGTGCCTTTATCGCAAAGTGTCAAAGTCATATCCGGTTCACGCTCTGTAACAGCCCCCAATTTTTAATTTTCAAGAAAGTTTATTTAGCGTAATCAACCGCTCTTGTTTCACGTATCAGACTAACCTTAATCTGACCGGGATATTCAAGTTCGCTTTCTATCTGCTTGACAATGTCCTTGGCTACAAGAATCATACCGTCATCTGAAATAACATCAGGCTTAATCATTATTCTGATTTCACGGCCTGCCTGTATAGCATAAGACTTTTCAACGCCGTTGAAGCTGTCAGCAATTTCCTCAAGCTTTTGCAAACGCTTGATATAGGTTTCAAGATTTTCACGTCTGGCTCCCGGACGTGCCGCGGATATTGCGTCGGCTGCCTGTACAAGCGAAGCGACAATTGTCTGCGCTTCCACATCGCCGTGGTGTGCCATAATGGCATGTACAACATCTTTGCTTTCACGATACTTCTTTGCGATATCCGCGCCGATAGTAACGTGTGAGCCCTCGACTTCATGGTCAACTGCTTTACCGATGTCATGAAGAAGACCTGCGCGTTTTGCAAGAGTGACATCGACTCCCAGTTCACCGGCCATAACGCCGGCAAGGTGCGAAACCTCAACACTATGCTTTAATACGTTCTGACCATAGCTTGTTCTGAATTTAAGTTTACCAAGCAGCTTAATAAGTTCAGGGTGAAGACCATGCACACTTGTTTCAAAAGTGGCGCTTTCGCCCTCTTGCTTGATAATAGCTTCAACCTCTTTACGAGATTTTTCAACTGTTTCCTCAATACGAGCCGGATGAATACGTCCGTCAACGATTAGTTTTTCAAGCGCAAGACGCGCAATTTCGCGTCTGATAGGATCAAAACTTGAAACGATAACCGCTTCGGGGGTATCGTCTATGATAAGATCAACACCTGTAAGAGTTTCAAGAGTTCTTATGTTTCGGCCCTCACGACCGATAATTCGACCCTTCATTTCGTCGCTTGGAAGATTTACAACAGAAACAGTGGTTTCGGCAACGTGGTCTGCGGCGACCTTCTGAATTGAAAGCGCAACGATATTCTTTGCGTTTTTCTCCGCGTTTTCCTTTGCCTCTTGCTCAATTTCTTTAACCATAATGGCTGCTTCGTGCCTTGTCTGACTTTCAACGTCTTTAAGCAAAATAGCTTTTGCTTCTTCCGCTGTCAAGCCTGAGATTTTTTCGATAAGAGCCATTTGTTTAGCTTTTATTTCTGCTATTTCTTGATTTTTAGCTTCAAGAGCCTTCAATTTCTGGTTGTATGACTGCTCTTTCTTTTCTAAATTATCTGTCTTTTTGTCTAAGTTTTCCTCTTTCTGGTTAATTCTGCGTTCCTGTCGGCTAAGCTCATTTCTGCGTTCCTTAACCTCTGCGTCAAATGCTGCGCGGAGCTTCTGATTTTCCTCCTTTGCCTCAAGGAGCATCTCACGCTTCTTCGCGCTCGCGTTTTTTTCCGCCTCGGAAATTATAGACTTGGCTTTTTCTTCGGCGCTGCCGAATTCAGCCTCTGCTATTTTCTTTCTGTGCGCGACACCAAGCTTAAAGCCTGCGATGATGCCGACCGCGCATAATACGACCGCAATGATAATCATCACAATCAATAATATTGAACTGTTAATCAGTAACACCCCCATAAAGTTTTCTCCAAGACCTGCAATGGGGGACTTTCTTAAAATGACTGCTTCTTATGAAACACCGTAAACACGGAACATAGGCGGTGTGATTGCAGGTAAATCACCGCTATGGCTTGTAATCATACGGAGCAGACTATTCTAAGACAGCTCCATTTTAAGTATTGGGATTACATATAAAATTTCATATTTACAGAAAATTTATTTTTAAAGAACATTAAGCATTATATATTTTATACTATTTTTGCTGTTATGTCAAGGAATTATTAAGAATGTTACATTATATATATAAATATGAAACATTATTTTAATGTAAGAAAACGTGTCAAAGTCAGTTTTACCGGTAAAACATAGAAAGATTTGTCAAATTATACAAAAAAATCTGTTAAATTTATTTATATATGGTCTTTACTGCCAAAAAAAAGTGTGATATAATAGCTGTAATAATAAAATGCACAGTTGGGAAAATATAATTTTTACTGCGCAAAAGAGAAGGAGGGGAAAGTATGACCGATGAAAGAACTTGGGCGGATATAAGCCGTTTTCAGACGTATCTTTTTAATTCGGGGGACAATTTCAAGTCATACGAAATGCTTGGCGCGCATAAAATCAAGCTGAACGGAAAAACAGGCTGGCGATTTGCCGTGTGGGCGCCCAATGCTGTAAGTGTGCGTGTTGTCGGTGATTTTAACGACTGGAACGGATACGACAAGATGCTTGAAAGAATTGAAACAAGCGGTGTCTGGTACGGATTTTTTACCGATATTGAAGAAAATATGCTTTATAAATACGCCATTGAAGCAAGCGACGGTCAGACGTATTACAGGGCGGATCCGTATGCGGTAAAAAGCGAGCTTCGTCCGGGAACAGCATCTATAGTAAAGGATTTATCAGGTTATAAATGGGGCGATAAAGCTTGGCTTACCGCAAGAAGCAGGGAAAGCACAATGAACAAGCCTGTGAATATTTATGAAATGCACGTAGGGTCGTGGAAAACGCATGATGACGGAAGCTTTTATACTTATCGCGAGCTTGCGGACGAACTTGTTCCTTATATCAAGGATATGGGTTATACACATATTGAAATGATGCCGGTTATGGAATATCCGTTTGACGGCTCATGGGGATATCAGGTTACCGGATTTTTCTCGGCGACAACAAGATACGGCGATTGCTCGGATTTGAAATATCTTATTGACAAGTGTCACAAAAACGGAATAGGCGTTATCATGGATTGGGTTCCCGCGCATTTTCCGCGTGACGCGCACGGACTGAGAATGTTTGACGGAACTCCAACATATGAATATGCCGACCCGAGAATGGGTGAGCATAAGGATTGGGGCACGATGGTATTTGACTATTCCAAGAGCGAGGTTGTTTCATTCCTTATATCATCAGCATATTTCTGGGCGGACGAGTATCATATTGACGGTATACGGGTTGACGCTGTTTCATCGATGCTGTATCGCGACTATTCGCGTAATGACGGTGAATGGATAGCGAATAAGTATGGCGGAAACGGCAATCTTGAAGCAGTCGATTTCCTGAGAAAGCTTAACAGAATACTTAACACGGAATTCCCGAATTTCATGATGATTGCTGAAGAATCAACAGCATGGCCGCTTGTGACAGCGCCGCCTGAAAATGACGGTCTTGGGTTTAATTACAAGTGGAATATGGGATGGATGAACGATACGCTTCGTTATATGTCTATGGATCCTTATTTCAGAAAGGACAATCATGGACTTCTGACGTTCGTCATGATGTATGCCTACAGCGAAAACTTTATACTTCCGCTGTCGCATGACGAGGTTGTACACGGCAAGCATTCGCTTATTGATAAGATGTTCGGCGATTATGATGATAAGTTCAATGCCTACAAGACATTGCTTGGTTATTTTATGACAATGCCTGGCAAAAAACTTCTGTTTATGGGCGGTGAATTCGGACAATTCCTTGAATGGCGATATGATGACCAGCTTGAATGGAATCTGCTTGATATAGACAAGCATAAAAAGCTCCATCAGTTCACAAAGGACATTAACCATTTCTATCTTGAAAACAAGGCATTGTGGGAATGCGAAACAAGCTGGGACGGCTTCAGATGGATAAACGAAGCGGATAGTGAAAATTCCGTTTTGTCATACATCAGACGGGGAAAGCGTGTGAATGATAATGTAATAGTTGTTGCGAACTTCACGCCTGTCGACAGACCTATATACAAGATAGGCGTTCCCGTTGCCGGCGAATATGAAGTGGTTATTCACTCAAACGCGTCGAAATACGGCGGTACAAGACGTATCGCAAAGAAAACCTATAAGACGAAGCATATGCAGTATTCGGATATGCAGTATACCATTGAGGTTGCTGTTGACGGAAATTCCGTAATGTTCCTCAAGAAGAAAAACGACACAAAGAAAAAAGCTCCGGCTAAAAAGACAACGACAGCTAAGAAGTCAGCTGCCGCAAAGAAAACAACAAAATAAACCTCTGTCCGGCGGGACGGAGGGAAAATAAATAATACAGGGAGATGATTTTAATGATATCAAAGGATTGCGTTGCAATGATACTTGCAGGCGGTCAAGGCTCAAGACTTGGCGCACTTACAAAAAATGTTGCCAAGCCGGCAGTCCCGTTCGGCGGCAAATACAGAATTATAGATTTTCCGCTGTCAAATTGTGTTCATTCAGGGATAGATACTGTAGGTGTTCTGACGCAGTATCAGCCGTTGGAGTTGAACAGATATATAGGAAACGGTAATCCGTGGGATCTTGACAGAAGCCACGGCGGCGTATACGTACTTCCTCCATATCAGAGCGCAAAGACGGGCGAGTGGTATAAGGGTACGGCAAATGCCATTTATCAGAATATAAGCTTTCTTGAAAGTTTCAAGCCTGAGCATGTGCTTATTCTTTCGGGCGACCACATTTATAAGATGCACTATGGCGAAATGCTTAAAGCTCATAAGGAGTCAGGCGCCGCCGCGACAATCGCGGTAATGCCTGTGCCATGGGAGGAGGCAAGCCGTTTCGGTATCATGAATGTTGATGAGGAAGGCACAATCACGGAATTTGAAGAAAAGCCTGCCGAGCCAAAGAGTAATCTTGCCTCAATGGGTATTTACATTTTCCGTTATGATATGCTTAAAAAGTACCTTGAGGATGATGAAAGAGATCCTAATTCTTCAAATGACTTCGGCAAGAATATCATACCGACAATGCTTGCTGACGGCGAGAAGATGGTATCTTACAGATTTGAGGGCTACTGGAAGGACGTAGGAACAATCCAGAGTCTTTGGGAAGCGAATATGGATCTTATCGACGAGCCGCCTAAGTTTGATCTTAATGACAGACGCTGGAGCATCTATTCAAGAAATATGGCGCTTGCTCCTCATTATGTAGGCAAGAATGCAAAGATTACAAACTCAACTGTAACGGAAGGCTGCTATATAGACGGCGTGATTGAACATTCTGTCATATTCGGCGGTGTTGAGCTTGGCGAGGGCAGTATAATAAAAGATTCTGTTGTAATGCCCGGCGCTAAAATCGGTAATAATGTTACTATAGAAAATTCAGTTGTCGGACCTGACGCGATAATCGGCGACGGCGCAAAAATCGGCGTTAATGAATCGGACGGCAATAAGTATGCATCTAAATTATGTACCAACGGTCTTGTCCTTATTGAAGGCGGCGCAGAGGTTGAACCTATGGAAGACATCTGCAAGGGCAGTATGGTAGAAGCGTAAGAAAGGGGAAAAGAGCCAATGAGAACAGATACTATGGGTATTATTCTGACAAATAATGACAGAATACCTCCTATTACAGATATCAGAGCAAACAGCGCGCTTCCTATTGCGGGAAGATACAGAATAATAGATTTCGTGCTTTCAAATATGGCAAACGCGGGTATTACAAATATCGGCGTTGCAACGGAGTCAAACTATTCATCGCTTATGGATCACATCAAGTCGGGAAAGCCTTGGGATCTTGACAGAAAGAACTGGGGACTTAATATTCTTCCGCCGAGTCTTGAAAAGATGTCGTTGGGTTCAATCAAGGGTAATATTGATATGCTTGCGGGTATCAGTGACTTTATCCAAAGAAGCCAGCAGACATACGTTATCCTTTCGCTTGGAAACAGCATTTATAATGTTGATTTCAAGGAGGTTGTCGCGAAGCATATTGAATCACAGGCTGACGTGACAGTTCTTTATAAGGATATGAGAGGTGTCGAAGAAAGAGAGCTTTCAAGATTTACAATGCTTGAGCTTGACGAAGAAAAGAGAGTAACAGATATTGAGGTTCAGCCTTATTATCCGAAAACAAGCACTGCCAGCATGGATGTATATATAATGGAAAAGGCTTTGCTTGAAAGCATTGTTGATGAATGCAGCGCGAGAGGCGACAGAGATTTTGTTAAGGACGCGCTTGTAAAGAAGATGAAAGGTCTTCGTATTTATGGATACGAATACACAGGCTATACAGATAAGATTGATTCGCTGAAGTCATATTACAGAAATAATATGAACTTTCTTGACAAGGATATCAGAAAGGAATTGTTCAATCCCGAGAATCCAATCTATACAAAGACAAAGGATCAGTCGCCGACAAAGTATGGCGCTGAGGCGGTTGTTGAAAACAGCTTCATTTCAGACGGATGCGTTATAGAGGGTACGGTTATTAACTGCGTGCTTTCAAGAGGCGTAAAGGTAAAGAAGGGCGCTGTTGTTAAAAATTCAATAATTATGCAGGATTCTGTAATAGAAGAAGATGTAAATCTGAGTCATGTTGTATTCGATAAAGAGGTTTATGTGACAAGAGGCAGAAAGCTGATAGGTCAGGAAACATATCCTCTTGCTTTCTCAAAGGGTGCGAAAATTTGATTAGAATTACATAATGGGACTGCCCGAATTTATGGGCAGCCCTGTTAAATTTATACGGATTTTACTCTGAATTATTGACAAAAACATCGCATTGGTATAAGATTATTAGGTATAATAAAATCAGCGTGAGAATAAGCCGTGATTTACAAGGTAAAATGCATATAAACGCTTATTTTTGCGCTATGATTTGACAGCCGCATTGCGGCAGGAGGATAAATATGAAAGTTTTATTTGCTACTTCAGAAGCTGCTCCATTTGTGAAAACAGGCGGTCTTGGCGATGTGGCAGGTTCTCTGCCTGCAGCACTTCGTGAAAAGGGTGTTGACGCAAGAGTAATCCTTCCGCTTTATAACTGCATACCGCAGGAGTATAAGGACAAAATGAAATATATAGACCATATCTATATAAACGTAGGCTGGAGAAATCAGTATGCGGGCGTGTTCGAGCTGGAGCATAACGGTTGTATCTACTATTTTGTAGATAATAAGTTCTACTTCAACGGCGATAAGCCTTATGATTATATCCACCTTGACTGCGAGAAGTTCATATTCTTCTCAAAAGCTGTTTTGTCATTGCTGCCGACACTGGACTTCCGTCCTGATGTCATCAACTGTAATGACTGGCAGACAGGTCCTATCCCTGTATTTCTTGATACGTTTCAGGATAATCCGTTCTTCCGCGGAATAAAGACGGTTATGACAATTCATAACCTGAAGTTCCAAGGCAGATGGGATTTCAAGGCAATCAAGGACGCTATGGGAATAAGCGACTATTACTTCACATCTGACAAGCTGGAATTTTACAAGGATGCCAACCTTTTGAAGGGCGGTATTGTATACGCGAACAGAATTTCAACTGTAAGCTCAACATACGCGGGAGAAATTACGTCAGAAGAATACGGCGAGGGCTTGCACAATCTTCTTCGCGCAAGACAGAATGACCTTACGGGTATAGTTAACGGCATTTCATATACGGACTGGAATCCAAAAACCGATAAGATGATTTACCGGAACTATACTGCAAAGGATGTTCATAAAAAGAAAGCGGAGAACAAGAAAGGACTTCAGGCGGATCTTGGCTTGCCTGTTGACCCTGATAAGATGATGATTGGTATCGTTTCGCGTCTTACAGACCAGAAAGGCTTTGACCTTGTGGCATATAAGATGGAGCAGCTGTGCGAGGGCGGCGCGCAGATTGTTGTCCTTGGTACAGGTGACGAAAAGTATGAAAATCTGTTCAGACACTACGCGTGGAAATATCCTGACCGTTTCTCGGCTCAGATTTATTTCTCAAATGAAATGTCACATAAGATTTATGCGGCATGTGACGCGTTTCTTATGCCGTCGCGTTTTGAACCATGCGGATTGTCGCAGCTTATCAGCCTGAGATACGGCACAGTTCCTATTGTGCGTGAAACAGGCGGACTTAAAGACACTGTATGGCCTTATAATGAATATACCGGTGAAGGCACAGGCTTTTCATTCGCCAACTATAACGCAGACGAGATGATGAATATCATCTGGTATGCTATGAAGATTTACTATGACAGAAAAGACGAATGGAATAATATTATAGACAACGGTATGGCTGTTGATTATTCATGGAATGTGTCCGCCGATAAGTATATTAATATGTATCAGGAGCTTACAGGTATATATGATTTGCCTGAAAAAAAAACTCCTGAGGTGAAAAAGGCGGGAACCGCTAAAAAAGCAGCGGCAAAAAAAGAGAAGGACACCTTTGAAAGAACAATAAAGGCTGACGCGGAAGCCGCGGCGGACGCGGCTGCGAAAATTGCAAAAGAGCCTGAAATTGTAAAGGTGGCAAATCCTTTCGGCGAGGAAGAAAAAAAGCCGGCGAAGAAAACTGCCGCCCAAAAGACAACGGCTAAAACTGCGGCTAAGAAAACCGCGGCAAAAAAAACAGCCGCCTCAAAAACGACAGCGGCAAAAAAGACCGCGTCAAAATCTACGAAGACTACAGCAGCAAAGAATACAACGGATAAGAAATCTTCGTAAACTAAGAAGAAAATAAAAGGGGATGTAGAAAAATATGGCACAAGCTAAAACATCAAAGCTGACAGCTTCAGAAGAAGCGTTGAAGAAAGAAATCATCGGTAAAGTAAGCAGACATTTCGGCAGGGTTATGGAAGAAGCAACCCCTCATATGGTTTATACCGCATGCGCTCTTACAGTACGCGACCAAATCATGGAAAAGTGGGCTAAGTCGCACAAGCAGGTTAAACAGGAAGGCTCAAAGAAGCTTTATTATCTTTCGTTTGAGTTCCTTATGGGCAGACTTCTTTCAACAAATATTCTGAATCTTATGCAGACAAAGGAATATCAGAATGTTCTTGAAAATCTTGGATACACACTTTCTGATATTGCCGAAATGGAAAATGACGCGGGTCTTGGTAACGGCGGTCTTGGCCGTCTTGCCGCTTGTTTCATCGACTCGCTTACAACAATGGATCTTCCCGCATACGGCTGCTCAATCCGTTATGAGCACGGTCTTTTCAGACAGAAGATTGTGGAAGGCTATCAGACAGAGCTTCCTGACGAATGGCTTGAGCATGGTAACGCATGGGAAATTTCAAGACCGGAAGAAGCCGTGAAGGTTACATTTGGCGGTCAGATTGAATGCAAATGGGTTGACGGTAAGATGGAGTTCGAACACAGAAACGCGCATACTGTTCTGGCTATGCCATATGACGTTCCATTGGTAGGATATGATTCAAAAATTGTCAATAAGCTTAGATTATGGGGCGCGACAATCCCGACGGATATTGACATGGTTAACTATGACAAAAGCACTTTTGATAAGGTTATGGATGAAAAGAGCCTTGCAAAGCAGATTTCAGGTATTCTTTATCCTGATGATACTACTGATGACGGTAAGAAGCTGAGATTAAGACAGCAGTATTTCCTTGTATCAGCTACTTTGCAGTGGATTCTTAACGAATTTGAAGAAAGATATGGTGACGACTGGGCAAAGCTTCCTGATAAGGTTGTTATCCACATCAACGATACTCACCCAACGCTTGCCATTCCTGAAATGATGCGTCTTTTGATGGACGAAAAGGGAATGGGCTGGGATGAGGCATGGGATATTGTCACTCATGTGTTTGCATATACAAATCACACAGTAATGAGCGAAGCTCTGGAAAAGTGGAATGTTACTATGTTCTCTGAAATTGTTCCGAGAGTATATATGATTGTTCAGGAAATCAACAGACGTCTTATGGCTCATCTTGAAGAGGTGTATCCGGGCGATCAGGCGAAGCATCAGTGGATGGCTGTTATTGCCAATAATCAGGTTAACATGGCAAATCTTTGTCTCGCGAGCTGTTTTGCTGTAAACGGCGTATCACAGCTTCATACAAAAATTCTTGAGGACGATATCTTCCATGATTATTACGTTCTTGATAAGAGCCGCTTCCATGCTATCACAAACGGTATCACATTCAGAAGATGGATTGCGAATTGTAATCCTGAGCTTACAAGCCTGATTGATTCAAAAATCGGCAAGGGCTGGCTTAAGAATGCGGATAAACTTGCAGGTCTTGCTAAGTTTGCGAAGGATAAAGACTTCCAGAAGAAGTTTGAAGCAATAAAGAGAAACAACAAGGTAGCGCTTGCCGCGTATATCAAAGAGCATAACGGTGTTGAGGTTAATCCTGACTCAATCTTTGATGTACAGTGTAAGAGATTGCACGAGTATAAGCGTCAGATGATGAATATACTTCATATTATTGCTGAGTATAACAGAATTCTTGACGACCCGGCTTATGCAAAAAATTATTATCCGAAGACATACATCTTTGGCGCGAAGGCTGCTCCGGGTTATGTAAGAGCAAAGAATATAATTAAGCTTATCAATTCAATAGCGGATATCATTAATAATGACGCAAGAATCGATAATAAGATTAAGGTTATTTTCATTGAAAACTACGGCGTTTCAATCGCAGAAAAGATTATCACGGCTGCTGATGTTTCAGAACAGATTTCAACAGCAGGAAAGGAAGCGTCAGGTACAGGCAACATGAAGTTCATGCTTAACGGCGCGCTTACAATCGGTACTCTTGACGGCGCTAATATAGAAATGCTTGAACAGGTTGGCGAGGATAACATTTATATCTTCGGTCTGAAGGCTGATGAAGTTGCCGCAAGACTTAAGTATCCGGGAAGCGATGAAGTTAAGACAATTTATTCAACAAACAGCGTGTTAAGACGCTCGCTTGAAATGCTTATTGACGGCAGCATAATTCCGGGTAACACAACAATCTTCCAGGATTTGTATCAGACATTGCTGTTCGGCGATTACGGATATCCCGATACTTATATGGTATTGAGAGATTTCGAAGAATATATGCAGACGCAAGAGAAAATTTCCGCTGATTATCAGAACAGAGAAAAGTGGATTGAAATGGCAATCATGAATACAGCTAAGTCCGGATTCTTCTCAAGCGACAGAACAATTGGCGAGTATAACGATAAGATTTGGCATCTTAAAGCCATAAAGTGATTTAAAATACAAAATACATCCGAAAGAAGTGGCAAGCGTCACTTCTTTTAGGTATGCGGGGAGATTTAAATTTTATGTATACAGGGGGATTTAAATGGATATAGAACACAATTCAAGAGACAAATTTTACAGACATCCGTTTGGCGCTGTAACATGCGGTACAGAGATAAGATTTCGCTTATCTGTTTCAGGCGCGGGAATACCGTCTGCGGTACGTCTGGTATATAAAGAGGATGAAAAAGATGAAGTTCGTATAGATATGCCGTATATGTTTGACATAAGCGACCATTGCATTTATTCCGTAAAGGTGGCAATGCCGGAGAAAGCGGGACTTGTGTGGTATTATTTCGAGCTTGAAACCGACAGAGGTATGGTTTATTACGGCAATAACTCAATGCAGCTTGGCGGTATCGGTGAAATGAGCTTTAATAAGCCGAACAATTCATATCAGATAACCGTTTATAATGATTACTATAAGACGCCGGAATGGTTTAAGACCGGTATCGCGTATCAGATTTTTCCGGATAGATTTTATAACGGTAATGAGGACGGTTCATTCCTTGGCGACAGAAATGATATTATAAAACGCGGCTGGGACGAACAGCCGTTTTATAAGGCTGAACAGTTTGGCGGCGAATATAAGGCGAATGACTTTTTCGGCGGCAACCTAAAGGGTGTAATAAAAAAATTGCCGTATCTTAAAGAATTGGGCATATCGGTTATTTATCTTAACCCGATTTTCAAGGCATATTCAAATCATAAATACGATACCGGCGACTATGAAGTGATTGACCCTATGTTTGGCGATGAGAATACATTTCGCGAACTTTGCGGCAAGGCGAGGGAAATGGGAATACGCGTAATACTTGACGGTGTATTCAATCATACGGGAAGCGACAGTAAGTATTTCAACAAAAACGGCGAATATGACAGCGTAGGCGCGTATCAGTCACAGGAATCACCGTATTATACATGGTTCCGGTTTATGGACTGGCCGAACGTGTATGAGTCATGGTGGGGCATGACAACATTGCCGCAGATTGAGGAGCACAGCGAGGCTTGCAGAAATTATCTTCTTTCCGGCAAAGACGCAATCGTTAAAAGGTGGATAAGAAACGGCGCGTCCGGCTGGCGTCTTGACGTTGTTGATGAACTTCCGGGATTTTTTGTAAAGGAGCTTCGTAAGGGAGTCAAGAGCGTTGACGAAGACGCGGTTATAATCGGCGAAGTATGGGAGGATGCGTCAAACAAGAGCGCTTACGGCGAACGTCGTGAATATTTTCTTGGTAATGAGCTTGACTCGGTAATGAATTATCCTATGCGCAGGGCGCTTATTGATATGGTAAGCGGCAAGATTGACGCGTGGGAATTTGACGCGCGTCTTATGAGTATAAAGGAAAATTACCCCATGCCGGCATACTATTCACTGCTGAATATGGTAACAAGCCATGACGTTGAACGTATTATGACACTTATGGGAGATGCGCCGTCGCGTCATGATGTTTCAAAGGAATATCAGGCAGGTTTCAAACTGGACGGATATGCTCTTGAACTGGCAAAGGAAAGAGCAACTCTTGTTCTTGGTCTGCAGATGACGCTTCCGGGTGTGCCTTGTATTTTCTATGGCGATGAAATTGGTATGCAGGGGTACGGCGACCCGTTCTGCCGAAGCACATTCCCATGGGATAAGATTGATGAGGTTGACTCTGACGGACGTGTCAGAGAGCGTTATAAGAATATGATAGCGCTGAGAAATATGTCAAAAGCATTTTCAATCGGTGAATTTGAGAGCGTATACACTAATGGACACGTATATGGATTTATTCGTTCTTATGAAGATGAAAAATACCTTGTCATGGTTAATACAGGTACCGGCGAGGAAAGAGTACGTGTGGACGTTGCAAGATATGGAATAAAGAAAATGACGTGTATAACTATGGATAAGGAATCAAAAGAGTCGTCAGACGGCATTCATTATATTGATATGCCGAGATTGTGGCTGAAGGTTTATAAGGCGGAATAAGATTATGGGTCAGTTTACTGCCGCCGCCTGCAAAATGGCGGGGGAGTACCGTTGAATGACAGCGCAAAGCCCCTTATTGAATCGCGCAGACAGAAAAATGAGCGGTGATAAGCCGGTGATTTATTCACTAGCCTAATCACCGCAAATTTTTTGTTTTATTTCCTGTACCAGTTCCACAACCTTGAATTTTACAATAACCTCATTATTCTTCTTGGTAATAATATCATAGGTATCCGCGTCAAGCTTTTCACGAAGTATTCTTTCGCTTTCGCGGCTCAGCGCGACTTCTTCCCCTTCTTTGAAACAAAGCGGCGGATACATTACGCACCACCAGTTATGTCCCTGCCCGCTGCCAAGAACGATACGAACGCCGTAATAATCACCGGCAGGCAGTGTCATTGATTTATATGTCTTTTCAGGAAAGGCAAATTTTCCGTATGTCGCGTGTGATTTATAGTTAAAGCCGTTTTCGGCAAGAACATTGTCCGCAATTTTTTCGATTTCTCCGAGATTGTTTATAATATTTTTCTTACATTCATCTTCATCTTCGCATTGCAATCTGTCGCCGACTCCTTTTAAAACCGCGTCACGAACCTTTATTTTCACATTCTGGTCGGCTTCATCATCGCTTTGCGCGATTATATGTAATCGTATAAGATTATCCTGCAAGTCGGCTTGCACACCGTCTGAATACGACGTGACGACGACTGTCATACACAGCGCGATTGCAAACGCCGCTATCATTTTGTTCATATCATAACCTCGCTTTCATTTCTAAGTATTAACAATTTTTTGATTTCAATACATATTTCAGGCAAAAGAATGGAAATACTAAAGAAAAATCCATAAGGAGGAACGCTTAATGAAAAAAATAATTTCTGTTGTGCTGGTACTGGTATTCGCGGCAACGGCGGCAGTTTATTACGTGCATGATAACATAGCGTACGCGGTCAACGCGTCTGCAAATGATAAGCAGCTGCTTGCAAGAGCGGTAAACGGCGAAGCAAGAGGGGAACCGTATGAAGGGCAGGTTGCGGTTGCGGCAGTTATATTGAACAGAGTACGTCATTCATCATTTCCGAATACAATTTCCGGTGTAATTTACCAGCCGGGTGCGTTCACAGCGGTCAGTGACGGACAGATTAATGTGCCTATTGACGAAAACTCGACGGTATATAAGGCGTGTTCCGACGCGCTTAACGGTTGGGATCCGACAAGCGGCGCGATATATTATTTTAATCCGGACACTGCCACAAACGCGTGGATATGGTCGCGTCCGCTTATAGTTACAATCGGTAAACACAGATTTTGCAGCTAAGGAGGAATTTGGAGAATGGAAGAAAAGAGTAGGACAAGCAGTGTGCATATATGGATATACGCGCTGCTGACAGCGGGAATAATCGCGGCGCTTTCATGGGCATTTGCGGCTGCAAAAAACGCAAGCGCCCTTGAATTGTCAAATGAAAATAATTATAACAGAGCATTCCATGAGCTTGCGGAATATGTTGAGGATATAGATACGCTTTTAAGTAAGGCGCGGCTTGCAAAAAGTCCGGCGCAGCTCGCAAAGCTTTCAAGCGATATATTCCGTCAGAGCGCGGAGGCAAAGTCGTGTCTCGGACAACTGCCGACATCACAGATACAGCTTGATAACACGTCAAAATTCTTGTCACAGGTAGGTGATTATACGTATGTGCTGTCACAGAATATGATAAACGGCGAGGAAGTATCGCAAGAGGAATATGATAACCTTGCCTCAATGAATGAATACGCGTCAAAGCTGAGCGATACACTTTCAGAAATCGAAAATAGAATATACAGCGGTGAAATACGTATTTCAGATACGAACGGTAAGGCAAATGATAAGGGAACGTCAGCCGACGCGGCAGGAGGCGGTATTTTGGAGGATATGGAAAATGTGGAAAAATCATTTGACGAATATCCGTCGCTTATCTATGACGGTCCGTTTTCGGAGCATATAGAAAACAGAGAGCCGGCATTTCTGAAAAACGCGCCGGATATATCACAGGAGGACGCTCTGATTAATGCAGAGAATTTCCTCGGTGACAAAGGCGACGGTCTGATGCTGGAAAGTCTTTCGGAAAATACAGCGATACAGGCATACACTTTTGTGAAGAATACAGATAATGAACAGATAAGTGTAAGCGTCACAAAGAAGGGCGGATATATTCTGTCATATCTTAACAGCAGAGAAGCCGGCGAGGCAAAACTTGATATCAACGAAGCTACCGATAAGGCGGCGGAGTTTTTGCAATCACACAGCTTCTACAGTATGCAAAGCAGCTATTATGAAAAGTCGGGAAATATTGCGACAATAAATTTTGCGTATGTACAGGATAATGTGACGTGCTACAGCGACCTTGTAAAGGTGCGTGTCGCGCTGGATACCGGTGATATAATCGGTCTGGAATCAAACGGCTATGTAATGAACCATACAGAAAGAGAGCTTTCCGGTGTTAAACTCACTATGGAGGAGGCAAAGGCTAAGGTTTCAACGGGTCTTGAGGTTTCAGCAACAAAGCTTGCGCTTGTACCGAAGGACAGCATGAGAGAGGTTCTTTGCTATGAATTCAAAGGCACATTTAACGGCAAGAATTTTCTTGTATATGTAAATGCCGATAATGGACGCGAAGAAGAAATATTCCTGTTGATTGAATCCGAGGAAGGTATATTGACAGTCTGAGGATTAAAGGACGGCATAAGCCGTCCTC
>CAZWLT010000024.1:0-16631 GCA_964634915.1 uncultured Clostridium sp.
AAAAACCTCCTTTTCGGAGGTTTTTGTCAAAGCTCTATTAATTCTTTTGGCGAATGTGTAAGATTAACTGCTTTTCCGTCTTGGATTGCAACCAAATCTTCAATACGCACACCGCCAAAGCCGTCAATATATATTCCCGGTTCAACTGTTATTACATGACCGTTCTGAATTTCTGTATCACATTTTGGAGAAAACGACGGATTTTCGTGTATTTCTATTCCAACACTGTGTCCAAGACCATGTCCGAAATTTTCGCCGTAGCCCGCATCCTTAATGAGATTTCTTGCCGCGGCATCAACCTCATGGCACGGTTTACCTACTTTTATCGCGTCAAGCGCGGCAAGCTGTGCGCGAAGCACAATGTCATAAATTTCTTTTTGTCTGCTATTTGCCTTGCCGATAACCACTGTTCTTGTCATGTCAGAACAATAGCCGTCATACACGCAGCCAAAATCAAGTGTCAGAAAATCACCGTTTTCTATCACCTTATCGCTTGCTGTACCATGCGGCATCGCACTTCTCACACCGGACGCGGCGATTATGTCAAACGAAAGCGCTGCCGCGCCATGTTTTTTCATAAAAAATTCTATTTCAAATGCAATTTCACGTTCTGTCATGCCCGCTTTTATCATGCCAAGCGCATGACTGAATGCCTCATCACCGATTTTTTCCGCATCCGCAATTTTTTTGATTTCATAATCATCTTTTAAAGAACGCAACTCGTTTATAACTCTCTGCTTTTCAACAAAACTTTGATTGTCCGTCAGCTTCATTCTAAGACGTTTATATTCCCTGACACTCATTGCATTTTCTTCATAGCCGATATACATCGCTGACGTCCTCGAAAAGATTTGTTCAAAGCCTTCTTTAATATCAAGGACTTCAAAGCCTTTTGTCTGTTCTCTCGCCTGTATTGTATATCGTGAATCCGTGATAATGAATTTCTCATTATGCGATATCAGAAGGTACGCGTCCTCTGATGTGAAACCGCTGTAATAAAAAATATTCGGATAGCTTGATATAAATATCGCCTCGTTATCATGTAGTTTTTCACAAAGTCTCTCTACGCGTGTCTGCATTGATAATACATCCCTTTTCAAATAAATTACTTTGCTGCCAGATATTCCAGCGCAAGCTCATATCCCTTGAAACCAAGACCGCAAATCTGACCGATACACTCCGCTGCGGTGACAGAATTATGACGAAATTCTTCGCGTTTATGTATATTGGAAATATGTACTTCAATAACATCCATATTCACCGAAGCAAACGCGTCACGGATTGCATACGAATAGTGCGTGAAAGCGCCGGGATTAATAATAATTCCATCATATACACCCGGTGCGGAATGAATTTTTTCAACTATCTCTCCCTCAAAATTACTCTGAAAGAAATCAACCTCAACGCCTAATTCCTGCGCCTTTTTTGTTATATTGTTCTGTAAATCCTCTATTGTGCTGTTTCCGTAAATGCCCGGCTCGCGTGTGCCAAGCATATTTAGATTAACGCCGTTAATTACAAGATACTTTTTCATACTAATCTCCATAGCCTTTCTGCCCGCAAATAGTAATGAAAAATAATTTAGCGTCTTACTGCGGGCAGATAAGGCGTTAAACGGAGATTATGTCCATGTGAACAACGCTTGCGTTGCAGGCGTGATTTTTCACGTTATTACTTCTTTATATATTTTCCAATTCTTTCATCAGTTCGTCAACAATTTCATCTTCTCTGACCTTGCGGATAATTTCACCTTTTTTGAATATAAGTCCTTCGCCTTTACCGCCTGCAATACCGATATCGGCCTCTCTTGCTTCACCGGGACCGTTTACAATACAACCCATAACAGCAATTTTAATCGGCTTATTCAATTTTGCGGTACGTTTTTCAACTTCATTTGCGATTGGAATAAGGTCAATCTGTGTTCTGCCGCATGTAGGACACGAAACAATCTCAACAGTTATTTTGCGAAGTCCCAATACCTTCTGTATATCATATGCGGTATATATTTCTTCAACAGGGTTCGCAGTCAGAGAAACACGCATTGTGTCGCCAATACCCTCAGCAAGCAATGCTCCGATTCCGACAGATGATTTGATTGTACCGCTTTTTAGTGTCCCTGATTCCGTTACTCCTATGTGAAGCGGAATATCTGAGATTGCGTTGAACTTTCTGTAAGCCTCAAGCATTTTAGGCACATCTGAAATTTTGATTGACACGACAATATCATTAAAATTAAGCCTGTCAAGAATAGCAACATGTCCCATCGCGCTTTCAACAAGCGCGTCGGCTGTCACACCGCCGTATTTTATCAAAAGATTTTTTTCAAGCGAACCGCCATTGACACCGATTCTGATAGGAATCTGACGTTCCTTTGCCATTTCAACAACCTGTCTGACTCTGCCCTCATCACCGATATTACCGGGATTTATTCTGACCTTATCCGCGCCGTTTTTCATACATTCCAGCGCAAGTCTGTAATCAAAATGGATATCAACAACAAGCGGTATACGGATTTGCTTTTTTATGTCCCCCACTGCCCGCGCCGCTTCCATATCCGGTACGGCGACACGTATAATTTCACAGCCGGCATCTTCCATCTCGCGTATCTGATTTACGGTGGATACAACATCACGCGTATCTGTATTACACATAGACTGTATCGCAACGGGATTATCGCCGCCTATTTTAACGCCGCCGATATTTACAACTCTCTTCTGTTTTCTCATAATTAAATCCTCTCTGTTAAGCTATAAGACGCATTATATCATGGAATGAAATGAATACGACAAACAGCAGCAGTATAAGCATACCGACCGCATGGACAATACCCTCCTTGTTCGGCGGTATCGGTTTTCTGCGTATCATTTCCAGAAGGACAAAAATTATTCTTCCGCCGTCCAGCGCCGGAATCGGAAGCAGATTAAATATACCGAGATTGATTGTAAGCAGAGCAACAAGATTCAGCACATAAAGCCAGCTGCGGCTGCCGGAATTTACAGCAGTATTAACCTCGCTCACAATTCCTACCGGACCTGACATCTGCTCCACTCCAATCTGACCTGTTATCATCTGCCAGAAGGATTGATATACAAGCTTAACAACAAACTTTGTTTCATTCCATGCCTCACCCCATACATTCAATAAATTAATATCCTTCTGCTTCGGTGTAAAGCCTATGATATACCTTGTGCTTGAAGCGCTTTTGCCGACAAGCGTATCATCCTTTTCGGCGCTGTCTGAATATTCAACAAACTGTCCTGTCGCGTAACCGTTTATTGAGCTGTCAATCTGAATACCTTTATCGGTATATGTCGTTGTGACAATCTGCTCTGTCGGCTTAAACTCAAATTCAAGCCTTTGTCCGTTCCGCTTTACCGTAACGGTCGCATACTCGTCCTTTTTGAAACTTTGCGTATAAAGCGATATGTCATTATAAAAGCTGACGCCTTTTCCGTTTATCGCAACAATTTCATCACCGGACTGTATACCCGCCTGTTCAATATAACTGTGTTCAACTACAGTATCAATAACGTTTGTGCTGACAGGTGAAATCGCCGGAACTATCGCAGTGAGAAACAGAATAAATCCAAGTATCACATTGAAGGAACCGCCTGCAAGAAGAACGAGCAGTCTTTTCCACGGTTTTTGATTTGAAAAAGCCCTCGGATCAGGATTGTCTTCCTCATCCTCGCCTTCAAATTTACAGTAACCGCCAAGCGGCAATACTCTGATTGAATATTGCGTTTCGCCCTTTTTTTTCTTAAAAATAGCCGGTCCCATGCCTATTGAAAACTCATCAACTTTAAAATTCATAAGCTTTGCAACGATAAAATGTCCGAATTCATGCAATGAAATCATCACAAGAAACATTGCTATTGATACAATTGCAGTAACCAAATCAAAATCTCCCTTTTATAAACTATATACAATTTCTCTTGCAAGTCTGTCCGCTTCAAAAATATCGGAAATATCAGGATTTTCAATATTCTTTGTATCTTCCATAGCCTTAGCTATCGCCTCTGAAATTCCGAGATAAGACAGCTTCCCTTTCAGGAACAAATCAACCGCAGCTTCGTCCGCGCTATTGAATACTGTCGGCTTTATGCCTCCGTCGCTAAGCGCATTAAAAGCAAGGTTTAATGCAAAAAATGTGTTTGTGTCCGGTTCTTCAAAGGTAAGCGAGCCGTACTTTAAAAGGTCAAGCTCATTATTCTTCATCGGCAGCCTTGCGGGATATGTAAGCGCATACTGAATAGGCAATCTCATATCAGGCACGCCGAGCTGCGCAATCACGCTGTTATCAGTAAATTCGACCATCGAATGTACAACGCTCTGACGATGTACCAAAACTTTTATATTCTCTGTGCCGAACAGCCATTTCGCCTCAATCACTTCAAGTCCCTTATTAACAAGAGTTGAAGAATCAACAGTAACCTTCGCGCCCATGTCCCAGTTGGGATGGTTTAAAGCGTCATCCGGCTTTATATCCTTCAGTTCCTCACGCGTTCTGCCAAAGAACGGACCGCCTGATGCGGTAAGCAGAATACGTTTAATCTCTCTTTTATCGCAACATCCCTGAAGCGACTGAAATATTGCGCTGTGCTCGCTGTCAACAGGCAGTATTTTTATATCATTCTCCTTTGCCAGACGCGTTACAATATGTCCGCCGGTTACAAGTGTTTCCTTGTTTGCAAGCGCTATATTTTTTTTTGCTTTTATTGCCTCGATAGTCGGAATAAGTCCTGATATGCCTACAACCGCCGTCACAACAGTTTTCGCGCTGTCAATTGTTGCCGCCTCGCAAAGTCCGTCGCTGCCGCCGGCCACCTTGATATCCGTATCGGCAAGTTTTATTTTAAGTTCCTTTGCCTTATCCTCATCGGTTACGCATACCAGCTTAGGTTTAAACTCTCTTGCCTGCTTTTCAAGCAGTTTGATATTGGATTGCGCGGACATTGCCTCAATTTTTATATTTTTATATTCCCTTGCGATTTCAAGCGTCTGCCCTCCTATAGAGCCTGTCGACCCCAATACTGATATTTTATGCTCTGTTTCCATTTTTTATATCTCCATTATAGTTGAAATCAATGCCAATACGCCAAACATAAACGGCGCTATAAAAATTACGCTGTCAAAACGGTCCATAAAGCCGCCGTGTCCCGGGAATATCCGTCCAAAATCCTTAATTCCTGTATCGCGTTTTATCGCAGACGCAGCAAGGTCGCCAATCTGTGAGAATATTCCTCCTACAAAACCTGCAATAAGTCCTGTCGGCAGCCACGCGATATTCATTCCTGTTATTTTGTCTGCAATCAGCAGATAGACCGTGCAAATTATCATTGCGCCGATAACACCGCCTATTGAGCCCTCAACTGTCTTATTCGGGCTGACATTAGGTATAAGCTTGTGCTTTCCTATCGCCTTGCCTGTGAAGTATGCGAAAGTATCCGTTGACCATGCGCAGATAAATGTTATAAGCATTAATGCCGTGCCAAAATATGCTTTTGTAATCATAATACACGACGTTGTAATAGTTATATACATTGTCATAAACGCGTTTGAAAGTACATCCTTATAGCTTCTTTTACCATGCAGGAAAACTACCATTGCCATGTTTATAATGATAATTGAAAGCGCGGCAAGCGCGCAAAGCTTTGCCGTAGTGTGGAAATTGTATCCCATAACAAACGGCACTCCGGCAAGCAAAACAAGTCCGCCGGAAATAAATCCGACCGCTTTAAGCGAAAAATCTGCCTTTGTTGCGTTGTAACACTCATAAAGCATTACAAGTATAACTGCTCCGAGCGCGATAGGAAACACAATCGGAGGCGCTAAAAGCACCGCTATGAACACAGCCAACGCGACTATAGCCGTAATAACTCTTGTTTTCATTAGTTAAACACCTCCAAATCTTCTTCCCCGATTCTGAAAATCAAAGATAGCCTGTCTTAAATCCTCCGGCTCGAAGTCCGGCCACAGCTTATCTGTAAACCACATTTCCGCATAGCTTACCTGCCACAGCATAAAATTTGACAGACGTTGTTCACCGCTTGTTCTGATAAGTAAATCCACATCAGGCTGCATGGCTGTATATAAATTAGCGGCAACCATATTATTATCTATCTCATCAGCGGAAATTTCTTCGTTTTTCACCTTTTCGCTTATTGCTTTTACGGCTTTCGTAATTTCTTCGCGGCCGCCGTAGTTGAGCGCTATATTCATAACTATACCTGTGTTATTTTTGGTAAATTCCTCTGTTTTTGCAATCTGCCGCTGAATTTCTTCCGATAATTCTTTTCTTGAACCAATCGCGCGTATAACAACATTTTCACCGGCAAGATTTTTTTCCGCGTCACAAAGATATTTGAGAAGCAAATCCATAAGATAGTCTATTTCCTCTTTCGGACGTTTCCAGTTTTCCGTTGAAAACGCGTATACCGTTATATATTTTATACCAAGGTTATTTGCCTCGGCGACTATCTTTTTTAGCGATTCCGCGCCTGCGCTGTGTCCGGAGCTTCTCGGAAGTCCTCTTTTCTTCGCCCACCTGCCGTTGCCGTCCATAATAATTCCTATATGCCGCGGCAATCTTGTCATATCCAATTCTATTTTTTTCTTTTTTGAAAAAAGCATAGCGTTCCCCTTATAATTAGCATAATACCGGCAGACAGTATATTATACTGCCTGCCGGTCAACTCATTAATTTTCAAAAATCATACTTCAAGGATTTCGTTTTCCTTTGCGGCGCATATTTCATCAATTTCCTTGACATATTTATCTGTAAGGTTCTGAATATCCTTTTCCGCAATCTTCTGGTCATCCTCTGTGATTTCGCCGTTCTTTTTCTGTGTTTTAAAACTTTCCATAGCGTCACGTCTTAGATTGCGTATCTGTACCTTTGCTTCTTCAGTATACTTTTTGACCTGTTTAACAAGCTCTTTTCTTCTTTCTTCTGTAAGCGGCGGAAAGTTAAGACGAATAACCTTACCGTCATTCTGAGGCGCAATACCAAGGTCTGACGCGTTTATAGCCTTCTCTATTTCCTTCAATACAGTCACGTCCCAAGGCTGAATAACAAGGAGCCTCGGCTCAGGCGATGAAATTGAACCCACCTGCGCAATAGGTGTCATTGTGCCATAGTAGTCAATTGCAACCTTATCAAGCACAGACGCGTTTGCGCGTCCGGCACGGATTGTTTTGAGTTCGCCGGCATAGCCGTTAATTCTCTTTTCCATTTTTGCTTCTATTTCAGGATACTTACCCATTTTTAATTCCTCCTAAATTATTTATAAATCTAATTAAAGTACACCGTCATTATTTACAAGTGTACCTATTTTTTCACCCTTAACCGCTCTTACAATATTTACAGGGTCATTAAGACCGAATACAAGTATCGGCACATTATTATCACGGCAAAGCGATGCCGCGGTTGAATCCATAACGCCAAGATTTTTTGAAAGGATATCACTGAATGAAAGAACATCGTACTTTTTTGCGTTCGGATTTATGATAGGGTCGCTGTCATAGACTGCGTCAACCTTTTTCGCAAGTAAAATTACATCTGCTTCTGTTTCAACAGCGCGAAGCGCGGCCGCCGTATCTGTTGACATAAACGGATTACCTGTTCCGCATCCGAAGATAACGACTCTGCCCTTTTCAAGATGTCTTTCAGCCTTACCGCGAATATAAGGCTCTGCAACCTGACGCATTTCAATGGCTGTCTGCACTCTTGTGGGCACGTCAAAATTCTCAAGCGCGCTGCAAAGCGCCAACGCGTTTATAGCCGTCGCAAGCATACCCATATGATCAGCTCTTGTTCTGTCCATATTCTCGCTGCTTCTTCCTCTCCAAATATTGCCTCCCCCAACGACAATCGATACCTGAACGCCGAGATCAACAATCTTCTTTATATTTTCGCTGATGTTTGTAAGTGTACCCTCGTCAAGTCCAAAGCCGTTGGCTCCTGCAAGCGCCTCGCCGCTTATCTTCAAAAGCACTCTTTTGTACTTTGCTTTCATGTGGAAATCCTCCTCGTATAATAATATTTATAATGATACTATAGTTATTATACACGATACACAGCAATATTTCAATATATTTTTTCACAATATTGCCAAATTATATTCTTTGCGCAAGCTTTTCTACATTATCGCGTCTGAATTGCTCAAAACGATCTTCTTCAATGGCGTTTCTTATCATTTCCATAAGCTCATTATAGAAATACAGATTATGAAGTACGGCAAGCCGCATCGCAAGCATTTCATTGGCTTTGAACAAATGTCTTACATATGCTCTTGAATAATTACGGCACGTTGGACAATGACATTCCTCGTCAATAGGACGCGTGTCAAGCTCGTATTTCTGATTTTTCATATTCATTGTACCGTGACGCGTGAATATAAATCCATGACGCGCATTTCTTGACGCGATTACGCAGTCGAAAAAATCAACGCCTCTCGCAACCGCCTCAATAATATTTGACGGAGTTCCCACGCCCATAAGATAACGCGGTTTATCAAGCGGGGCATACGGAAGAACAACATCAAGTATGTGGTACATTTCCTCGTGACTTTCACCAACAGCCAGTCCGCCGATTGCGTATCCCGACAGGTCAAGTTCGGCAATTTTTTTCATATTCTCAATTCGTAAATCGTCAAATATGCCTCCCTGATTTATTCCGAAAAGCATCTGCTTTTTATTGATTGTATCATCAAGGGAATTAAGACGTTCCATTTCGTTTTTACATCTTACAAGCCAGCGGTAAGTTCTGTCCGCCGAATTTTTAACATATTCATACGGCGCCGGATTTTCTATACATTCATCAAATGCCATTGCTATTGTTGAGGCAAGGTTTGACTGTATCCGCATACTTTCCTCAGGTCCCATAAATATTCTCCGTCCGTCTATATGAGAATTAAAGCTCACACCTTCCTCCGTAATTTTACGCAAACCCGCAAGCGAAAAGACCTGAAACCCGCCGCTGTCCGTCAGGATTGGTTTATCCCAGTTCATAAACTTATGAAGTCCGCCAAGCTGTTTTATAACCTTATCACCCGGACGCAGGTGCAGATGATACGTATTAGACAGTTCAACCTGACAATTTACATCCTTTAAATCCATTGTTGAAACGGCGCCCTTTATTGCCGCCACTGTTCCGACATTCTGAAAAACCGGTGTCTGCACAACTCCGTGTACCGTATGAAATTCACCGCGTCTTGCAAATCCGTCAGTGTGTAATATTTTAAACATTTATCTTCTCCTATCTCAAGAACATCGCGTCGCCGAATGAAAAGAATCTGTACTTTTCCTTTACGGCTTCTTCATACGCGTGAAGTACCCTCTCGCGTCCCGCAAGGGCGCACACAAGCATTATAAGTGTTGATTCCGGCAAATGAAAATTTGTTATAAGCGCGTCAATAACATGAAATTCCTTGCCCGGATAAATAAATATATCTGTCCAGCCCGTCTGTTCTCTAAGCGGCAGACCATTCATACCTGCCGTTTCAAGCACTCTTGTCGAAGTTGTTCCGACAGACACAACCCTTTTGCCGTTTGCCTTTGTTTTATTCACAAGCCGGGCAGCCTCATCAGGAAGGACATAAAACTCCGAGTGCATTTTATGATTAAGCACATCATCCGCTTTTACGGGTCTGAATGTTCCAAGTCCCACATGCAGTGTCACATAACCGATATTTACGCCCTTTGCCTTTATCTTTTCAATAAGCTCCGGCGTGAAATGAAGTCCTGCTGTCGGCGCCGCCGCGCTGCCAGGATTTTTTGCATATACCGTCTGATATCTATTCTTATCCTCAAGTTTCTTTGTTATATACGGCGGCAGCGGCATTTCGCCAAGTCTGTCCAGTACTTCCTCAAATACACCGTCGTATTCAAATTTCACAAGTCTGTTGCCGTCATTTATAATATCGATTATTTCAGCCTTAAGCTCGCCGTTGCCGAATACAAATCTTGCGCCCGGCTTTGCTTTTCTGCCGGGCTTCAGGATTACCTCCCATGTGTCCAGCGTATGCTTATGCAAAAGTAAAAACTCAATCGCGCCGCCTGTACCTTCTTTGGCTCCGTATAATCTTGCCGGCAGTACCTTTGTATCATTCAGTATAAGGGCATCACCCTCATTCAGCTCGTCAACTATATCATAAAAATGCTTATGCGCGATTTCTCCGCTGTTCTTATCAAGTACCATAAGTCTTGACGCGCTCCTGTCCTTTAGCGGTTCCTGCGCGATAAGCTCCTGCGGCAAATCATAATAAAAATCTGATGTTTTCAAAATATTTCCCTCTTTTTCAAATGTTAGATAAATATAGTATACCAAAAAAATAAGGTTGTTGCAATAGTTTACAACAACCTTATTTTTAATTTTAATCAGGAATTGTAATGTCCCTTAATGTAATCATTATACCTTCCGCGATTCCCTGCGCCGCCTTCTGCTGATATTCATCGGTAGTCATGTTATATACCTCGACGGGATTTGTTATGAATCCCACCTCGGCAAGCGCTGCCGGCATATTGCAGCGTTTCGTTACAGCATGTTCCGCTGTCTTAACGCCCCTGTTTGTTGAACCCATATAATAAATCATTCTGTCAAGGATATTCTTTGCCAGTTGTGAGCTTGTTGTACCGTATTCGTCGCCGTTGTTTGATTCAGCATAGAACACCTCGGTACCATTTGCCTCCGACGCGTTATCAACAGAATTAATATGTATGCTTACAAACACCGCCGCATTTTCTTCGTTTGCCTGTGTAGGTCTTTCGACAAGCGAAGGCAATGTATCGCCTGTACGCGTCATAGACACCGTGTAACCCGCATTCTCAAGAATTGTTTTGACTTTATTTGTAATCTGCAAAGTCAGATTCTTTTCAAGTATAATATTGCCGTCAAGATATCCGACAGCTCCAGAGTCTGTTCCGCCATGACCTGCGTCAAGAATTATCAGCTTGCTGCCTGAAGGATATGCCGTATACGACTGCTGCGATTGTGATATTGTTTCCGATGGCGTTTTGGATGGTGTATTTGTTGGCGTTGGTGTCGCGGACGCAGCCTTTTCCTCTGTCGTCAGATTTATTTCAATAGTATCCGCGTCTGTTTGTTCAACACTGTACTTTTTAAGATTTGTCACATCAACGACAACTCTCGCTCTCTCATCATTATCACCAAGACGCACAGCCGAAACTCCCGCCTCGTTTATGCTCATTGTTTCGTTTATACCGCTTAGTCTTGCGCCCTTGATATCAAGCACAACCCTTTCAGGCGAACTTAATACAAAATCCGAAAAGCCTTCTATGTCATTATCGGTATCAACAACAATCTTAACGCTTCTCTCGCCTGTAACTTCATATGAAACATCAGTAATATGATTCTGAACGGCAGGCTCGGGAACATACTCATCTATTGACGGTTCCTGTTCCTCGTTGACAAGTGTATAACCATCTGAATCAATAAGGATGGCGCCATCCTCATTATCAAACTCAACATCAAGACCGATAGTTTCACTTATAAATCTTACAGGCACCATTGTCTTTGTTTCGCCGCCAACCTTTGAGATAAGCTTTGGCACTACATTATCCGGAATGTTCGTTTTCTTGCCGTTTATGTAAGCTACATTGTCATTGATACGAAGCTCAACGTATGAATCATCACTAAAAACCTGTATCGTTTGAGTATCGCCTATATAGTTTACTGTCGCGCCGACTTCCTCAAAGATTTCTCTTACCGGAACAAGCGCTCTGTCGTTGAAAATAATCGGCGAAAGCGGCGGATCAAGAAGCTGATTATTTACAACCAATGCGTATACCTCTCCGTTATACTCGTGTGTTCCTCCGTCATACTCAAGCATCATGCTGTCCGCTGACGCGAGTGTGACGCTGCAAAACAAAAACACTGCTGCTGCAATAAGTGATAGGGTTAACTTTCTCATTTTGCATATCATCTCCTTTACATTAAAATCCTATACATTTTTAATCATTCCGTAAAAGGTATTTCGAAATGATCGTAAGCTAACTTTGTGGCAATTCTGCCCCGCGGCGTACGTGATATAAAACCAAGCTGTAAAAGATACGGCTCATATACGTCCTCAATTGTGTTCGGTTCCTCACCGATTGTTGCGGCAAGCGTATCAAGTCCGACAGGACCGCCGCCGAAATTCTCAATCATTGTTTTAATCATGCGGCTGTCAATTTCATCAAGTCCCAGCTCGTCAACCTCCATACTTTTAAGCGCGTCCGCCGCGACTTCATATGTTATTTTACCGTCATGCTTAACCTGCGCGAAGTCACGCACACGTTTTAAAAATCTGTTCGCAATTCGCGGTGTACCCCGTGAGCGTGACGCAATCTCCGCCGCGCCTTCCTCATCAATTTCCACATCCAAAAGTCCGGCGCTGCGCACAACAATTTCCTTGATTTCCTCAACACTGTAAAGCTCCAGTCTGCTGATTACGCCAAATCTGTCACGCAAAGGCGCTGTCAGAAGTCCGGCTCTCGTCGTCGCGCCTATAAGCGTGAACTTGGGCAGGTCAATTCTTATCGACTTTGCCGCCGGTCCCTTACCTATTATAATATCAAGCGCGTAATCCTCCATTGCCGGATACAGTATTTCTTCAACAGTTCTCGACATACGATGAATTTCATCTATAAACAATATATCGTGTTCGGAAAGGTTTGTAAGT
The DNA here is from genome assembly GCA_964634915.1 of uncultured Clostridium sp. Lineage (GTDB taxonomy): Bacteria > Bacillota > Clostridia > UBA1381 > UBA1381 > Hominilimicola. The sequence goes on from CAZWLT010000024.1 coordinate 12,684, forward strand.
ATTGCCGCAAGGTCGCCGGCTTTTTCTATCGCCGGACCGGATGTGATTCTTATATTCACGCCCATTTCATTTGCTATAATACTTGCAAGAGTCGTTTTACCAAGTCCCGGAGGCCCGTATAAAAGCACATGGTCAAGCGCCTCGCGTCTGTCAAGCGCGGCCTGTATATAAACCTGCAAATTGTTCTTTGCCTTTTCCTGCCCTATGTATTCTGAAAGACTTCTCGGTCTTAATCCATATTCAATTTCCGCATCTTCACTTATGAAGCCGCCTGTGACAAATCTCTCATCTTCATCAAACAAAGATTATACCTCCCAATCAGAAAAGACTTGCAAGAGCCTTCTTTATAATTTCTTCAACACTAAGTGTTCCGTCAATACCCTTAACCGCATTCTGCGCGTCATTCGGACTGTAACCAAGAACAATCAACGCGCTGATTGCCTCGCTCCTGTTGTCTGACGGCGTTTCAATGACATCGGCATCTGTTTCCGGTTTTAAGTCGTCGGTTTTCAGTTTGTCTTTAAGTTCAAGTATAACTCTCTGTGCCATTTTAGGGCCGACACCCTGTGCCTTTGTTATTGTCTTTACGTCATTTGTCACAACAGCAACAGCAAGCTTTCCGGGAGTTACGACAGATAATATTGACAGAGCCGCTTTAGGACCAACACCCGATACGGATATAAGGTGCATAAACATATTCTTTTCTTCTATCGTTGTAAAGCCGAACAAATCCATTACGTCCTCGCGTACATGCAGATATGTATACATTGTAATCTCTCTGCCTGTTTCACCGGCATCAGCAATACTTGTCAGCGATGTGTTTATCATATAACCGACACCGTTTGCATCTACAACTATAAAACTATCACCCTTTAAAGCAAGAGTGCCTTTAACATAATAATACATTTTTTCTACCTCTCGGAATATATAATACAATAATATTACATTTATGTCAACCCGGTAATTGTTACAAAATTGTTAATTTTTCCATATTTTCAAAATATTTTTTTAAAATTTATAAAAAATTGATGTGTATTTTCGCCAATACACATCAATTTTACAATGCCGTCTATTGTTAAAATGTGCCAAAATTTTTATATTTCAGTAATTTTTCATAATTGTTACAACAATGTTACAAAAGGTACAATATGTTGTGTTCGTGCCGCCGGAGATACACAATTCACCGCTTATCTGACATTATTTATACCAAACATATTGTTCATTTTATTTGAGTGAGCATGGCAGATTGCAATCGCAAGCGCGTCCGCCGCATCGTCCGGCTTTGGTATTGCATTAAGTCCCAAAAGCATCTTTACCATAGTCTGTATCTGTTTTTTATCAGCGCGTCCGTAGCCGGTTACGGACTGTTTTACCTGCAGGGGTGTATATTCGCATATAGGGATATTGCGATTTGCCGCCGCAACGAGCAAAACTCCCCTTGCCTGCGCCACATTTATAGCGGTTTTCTGATTTGAGTTAAAAAATAATTCTTCAATCGCGACTGCGTCAGGCTTGTATTTGTCAAGATACATATCCATTTCCCGATATATTTTCTTGAGTCTTTCGGTTGTCGGCATACCCGCCGGAGTTGTTATTGCGTTATATTCAAGTGTGCGGAACTTGTTCCCGACATACTCAATCACGCCTATTCCGACTATCGCATAACCCGGATCTATACCTATTATAATCATTTTATTATATCCCCTTTATTTTCGTCAATTTTGCTATTGAATATATATACTGATTAGTGTATAATATATGAGTATATTAATTATATTTTACAATATTTTAGGAGGAATTGCAACTATGGCAAAAGAAAAAGTTGTGCTTGCCTATTCAGGCGGACTGGACACGTCAATTATTGTTCAGTGGTTAATCGAAAATTATGGTTATGAAGTTATCTGCGTATGCGGTGACGTCGGTCAGGGTAAAGAAACTGACGGTCTTGAGGAAAGAGCCAAAAGAGCAGGCGCTTCAAAGTGCTACATCGCGGATTTAAGAGATGACTATGTAAAGGATTATATCTTCCCTACATTAAAGGCAGGCGCTGTATACGAGGGTAAGTATCTTCTCGGCACTTCCCATGCGCGTCCTATCATTGCAAAAAAGCTTGTTGAGATTGCTCACAAGGAAGGCGCTGTCGCTATCTGTCACGGCGCCACAGGCAAGGGTAATGACCAGGTAAGATTTGAGCTTACAATTAAGGCTCTTGATCCGTCGCTTAAAATCATCGCTCCATGGAGAATATGGGATATCAAGTCAAGAGAAGATGCTGTGGATTACGCGCAGGCTCACGGTATTGAAGTTCCTGTTACGAAGAAGGATTTATATTCGCGCGACAGAAACATCTGGCACATCAGCCATGAAGGCATGGATCTTGAAGATCCCGCAAACGAGCCTCAGCTTGATTCACTGTTGAAACTTGGTGTTTCACCTGAAAAAGCGCCTGATGAACCAAAGTACATAACAATCGGTTTTAAAAAGGGCGAACCTGTTTCGCTTGACGGTAAAAATATGGCTCCGCGTCCGTTGGTTGAAAAGCTAAACGAGCTTGGCGGTCAATATGGTGTCGGTATTGCCGATATCGTTGAGGACAGACTTGTTGGTATGAAATCAAGAGGCGTATATGAAACTCCGGGCGGTACAATTCTCTACGCCGCAATTCAGGAGCTTGAATATCTTTGCCTTGACCGTGACACTCAGGCGTTCAAGCGCCAGTCTGCAATCAAGTTTGCGGAGCTTGTATACGACGGCAAGTGGTTTACTCCGCTTCGTGAATCAATGTCAGCTATGTTTGACGTGATGGACGAAACTGTTACAGGCGAAGTAAGACTTAAACTTTACAAGGGCAGTGTTACTCCTGCCGGCGCTAAGTCGCCATATTCACTATATAATGAAGATATCGCTTCATTTGGCGACAGTCATGAACTATACAGCCATAAGGACAGCGAAGGCTTTATCAACCTGTTCGGACTTCCGCTGAAGGTTCGCGCTATGATGAAGAAAAAGAACGGTCTTAAGTAATTTTTGAAAACACATAAAAGAGGAGATTGCATATTATGGCAAAATTATGGGGCGGACGCTTTCAGAAAAGCACCGATAAAAAGGTTGACGATTTTCAATCGTCCATTCGCTTTGACAAGCGTATGTACAGACAGGACATAAAGGGCAGTATTGCCCACGCGAAAATGCTTGGCAAGCAGGGTATTATTCCGAAAGAGGACAGCGATAAAATCGTTGCGGAGTTAAAAAATATCCTTAATGACATTGAAAACGGAAAAATCGAATTTGAAATAGATGCCGAGGATATTCACATGAATGTGGAAAAAATCCTTATTGAACGTATAGGAGATGCCGGAAAGCGGCTTCATACAGGCAGAAGCCGTAACGACCAGGTGGCTCTTGACATTCGTATGTACCTTATGGACGAAACGGCTGACATTGAAGAAATGCTTATACGCGCGCTTGAAACTATTGTTAACCTCGCCTCGGAGCATACGGAAACAATCATGCCGGGATACACGCATTTGCAGAAGGCACAGCCTGTTACATTCGCGCATCACCTTATGGCATATTTTGAAATGTTCAAACGTGACCTTATGCGTCTTAAAGACTGCAGAAAACGTACAAACGTTATGCCGCTCGGAAGCGGCGCTCTTGCCGGAACAACATATCCTCTTGACAGGGAATTTGTCGCGGAACAGCTCGGATTTGACGCGGTCACTCTGAATTCTCTCGACGGCGTATCGGACAGGGATTTCGTTATTGAGCTTGCAAGCTGCCTGTCGATTGTTATGATGCACCTTAGCCGTTTTTCCGAGGAGCTTATTTTATGGTCAAGCCACGAGTTCTCATTTATTGAAATGGACGACGCCTTCTCTACCGGCTCATCGATTATGCCGCAGAAGAAGAACCCCGACGTTGCGGAGCTTATACGCGGCAAAACAG
>CAZWLT010000025.1:0-16195 GCA_964634915.1 uncultured Clostridium sp.
TAGCTATTGTCCCACAGTACAGCCGTTTCCGCCTTGTCTGTCTGTTCCTCGCCGTTTACAACGGGAACGATTTTGTAGCCGCCTATAAAATCGGGATTGGAAACATCCGTGAAATTCGTGGCGTTAAGCTCCGACGCCACAAGCGTTTCACTGTCAATGTTTAACATACCTCCCGCGAGCGAGTATAAGTTATACCTCGTGTCCGCGCTTTCCGTGCCGAGCCAGCGCCATGAAATATATGTATAGCCGTCCATTTTAACCGCGACAGCGCCGCGTCCCAAATTCTCCATTGGACGCTGCATATCCGGGCGCGCGTCTATCAGCTGCTGAGTTTCGGCTGCCGACTGCGCATAGTCGCCAACCTTAAGACTCTCGCCAACCTCGGCGGCAATCGCGGAAACCGCGGACGCTGAAAGCATCACTGCGGCAAGAAGTGCCGATATGATTTTATTTCTCCTCATAATATATCTCCCTTCATGTACATATCTTTACAGTATTTTATCATATTTGTTACAAAATGTGGGTTTATTTAAAAATAAATTCTGATTTTTATAAATTTTTCTCTGTTTTTTCAAAGTGTGTTTGACAAACCTTGAAAAACAGTTTATAATATGAATATATGAACATATGAATGTCAGGAGGTATACGCAAATGGATATGTGCAGCTCATGCCAGTATAACCAGCAGATTTTGAACAGATTAAAAAATCAAATTCCGGACCCTGAGCTTACAGGCGAAATAGCGGATATGTTCAAGGTGTTCGGCGATAATACAAGAATAAGAATTTTATGGGCATTGTTTGACAAGGAGCTTTGCGTTTACGATATAGCCAGCGAGCTTGGAATGAGCCAGTCGGCAATAAGCCACCAGCTTAAAACTCTTAAACAGGCAAGACTCATAAAGTCACGCCGTGACGGCAAAAACGCATTCTATTCTATAGATGATGACCATGTAAAGAAAATAATCGAACAGATGATTATTCACGTTGAGGAAAAGTAAATTTATGAAAAAGAGCGTTGACTGTAAATAGCCACGCTCTGATTTTTTATTTATCTTATAAAGTTTGTTTTAATCTTAGGCTCCTGCTCGGGCAGTGTTATACCCGCGTTTTTACCGGCTTCAATACATTTTATAAGCCATGCCATATTTCTGCCGAGCATACGCATTGTCTGCATACCCTCCTCATCACGACAGACCTCCTGAGGATTTGAGCCATGTACCTGATTCCAGTATTGCGATGAAACTACAGGCATATTATTGATTGTGAAATACTTATTGATTTCATCAAATGCCGCGCTTGCGCCGCCTCGCCGGCAGCTTACCACAGCCGCGCCGGGCTTACCGCGCATTTTACCTCCGGCTGAATAGAAAGCTCTGTCCATAAACGATGAAAGAGCGCCTGACGCTGCGGCATAATGCACAGGCGAGCCAAATACAAATCCGTCCGCCTCCTCGGTTTTTGCCGCAAATTCATTTACAGTATCGTTAATCACACATTTACCTATCTTACCGCAGCCGCCGCAGCCTATGCAGCCGGCAACAGCGCTGCCGCCAACCCAGAATATCTCTGTTTCAACACCGCTGTTATTAAGTTCCTTTGCCACCTCGCAAAGCGCCGTATATGTACAGCCTTTTTCATTAGGACTTCCGTTTACAAGAACTACTTTCATTTTCATTTCTCCTTTCAAATTTCTGTTTACACTTATTTTACCACTTTTAAATGCCGTTGTCCATACATAAACACTTGACATATGAATAAAATAATGTGATAATGATTAATATACAGTTAGAGGTGATATTATGAATGATGATAAAATCGTATGCACATGCATGGGTGTGACGGTAGGCGATATCCGAGAGGCTATTGAGAACGGAGCCTCGGACTTTGAAGAAGTACAGGAGACTACAGGTGTTTCAGATGTATGCGGACAGTGTCGTGATTATGCCGAAAACGTGGTTAAAGCAATTTTAGACGGTGAATAAAACATAGGACTGCAACGCGGTTCTTTTTTACTGTTGGACAAAATACACGGTATATGATATACTATATAAAACTAACAAGATAGGTAGATAATTATGAACAGACTTGTAATCGGAATACTTGCCCATGTTGACTCCGGCAAGACAACCCTCTCGGAGGCTATGCTTTATACAGCCGGCGAAATACGCCGTCTTGGCAGAGTAGACCGCGGCGACGCGTTTCTTGACACAAATATAATAGAGCGTGACAGAGGTATTACAATATTCTCCAAACAGGCGATTATGCGTTTTAAGGGAAGCGAATTTACACTTCTCGATACCCCCGGACACGTGGATTTCTCAACTGAAACGGAAAGGACTTTGAACGTTCTTGACTATGCGATACTCGTTATAAGCGGCACAGACGGTGTGCAGAACCACACCGAAACACTGTGGCGGCTTTTAAAACGTTATAATGTTCCTACGTTTATATTCATAAACAAAATGGATTTGCCTGCTGACCGCGATGCGGTTATGCGGGAGATAAAATATCGTTTCGGTGACGGCTGTATTGACTTTAGCAGAGACATATTCTCCGAAGAAAGTATGGACGCGCTTTCAATGTGCAGCGAAACAATTATGAACAGCTTTCTCGAAAACGGCACAATAAAAACCGATGATATACGAAATGCGATTGTGCAAAGGAAGATATTCCCATGCTTTTTCGGTTCGGCATTAAAGACGGACGGTGTCAGAGAATTTCTTGAAGGACTTGAGCTATACACGAAACGCGCCATATATGACGACAGCTTCGGCGCGCAGATTTTCAAAATTTCAGAAGATGACGGTATTCGTCTTACACATATGAAAATCACAGGCGGTTCGCTGAAAGTCAGGACACAGCTGACAGACAGCAAACGCGGCGAATGGAGCGAAAAAGTAAATCAGATACGCATTTATTCCGGAGCAAAGTATCAGACTGCCGACGAGGTATTCCCCGGCATGGTATGTGCTGTCGCAGGACTTTCCCAAACATATCCCGGCGAGGGCTTAGGCAGCGCGAAGGACGCAAAAAACGCTGTGCTTGAAAGTGTTTTAACATATAAAATAGAACTCCCGTCTGACATTAATGTGCACACCGCGCTGACACAGCTAAGACGTCTTGAAGAAGAGGACCCTCAGCTACGCGTCATATGGAATGAGCAGCTTCAGGAAATACATGTACAGGTTATGGGTGAAGTACAGCTTGAAGTTCTGTCACGCATAATTTCCGAGCGATTTGGATTTGAGGTGTCATTCACACATGGGGCAATCGCATATAAGGAAACAATCGCCGCGCCTGTTGAGGGTGTCGGGCACTATGAGCCGCTGCGTCACTATGCGGAAGTACATCTCTTGCTTGAGCCTGCCAAAAGAGGCAGCGGTATGCGCTTTGCCTCTGACTGCAGCGAGGACCTGCTTGACCGCAACTGGCAAAGACTTATTTTAACACATCTTAAAGAAAAAACGCATATCGGTGTACTGACAGGTTCGCCGATTACCGACATGAAGATAACGCTTGTTGCCGGACGCGCACACCAGAAGCACACCGAGGGCGGAGATTTCAGACAGGCAACCTACCGCGCCGTACGTCACGGACTTAAAGTGGCGGAAAGCGTGCTGCTTGAACCCTGCTACGAATTCCATCTTGAAGTGCCAACAGAAAATGTCGGACGCGCCATGACGGATATACAAAATATGGGCGGTACTTTCACGCAGCCTGAAACATACGGCGAAATGACAATTATATCCGGCAACGCGCCCGTGTCGGCAATGCGTGATTATTCAAAGGAAGTAACAGGCTATACAAGAGGCAAAGGACGATTAAACTGCATACTGAGCGGTTATGAGCCATGCCGCAATGCCGACAAGGTTATCGAGGATATCGGTTATAATTTTGATACCGATATTGAAAATCCGGCAGATTCGGTGTTTTGTTCGCATGGCGCGGGATTTGTTGTAAAGTGGGACAAGGTCTATGACTATATGCACCTTGAGGGATTGAGTTTTAAAGAGGATGAAGAGGACGAAACAGAAATTATACGTCAGAAAGCAGAAAAATACATCAATACGGTCGCGGATGACAATGAGCTTATGAGTATATTTGAACGCGCATACGGTCCTGTCACACGCAAAGCCGTCCGGCAGACAATCAGGAAATCCGTATCGCCGCAAAAAAAGCAAAGCAAGGCAAAGCCATTGCCGCAAGGACCGCAATACCTGCTTGTCGACGGCTATAACATTATTTTTGCGTGGGACGAACTGAAAGAACTCGCGAAAAGCGGACTCAACATGGCACGCGACAGGCTTATCGACATACTCTGCAACTATCAGGGGTTTTCTCAATGTGAAATTATACTCGTCTTTGACGCATACAAGGTCAAAGGCAACACCGGCAGTATCGAAAAAATACATAACATCAGCGTTGTGTACACAAAAGAAGCCGAAACAGCCGATATGTTCATCGAAAAAACAACGCACGAGCTTGGCAAAAAATATCGTGTGCGTGTCGCGACCTCCGACAGCCTTGAGCAGATTATTATTCTTGGCAACGGCGCAACAAGAATTTCCGCAGACGAATTTTTACGCGAGATAAAGAACGCGGAAAAAGCCATTCTCGAAATTATTTCAAATAAAAGAAGGCAATATCAATGAATACTAAAGAAACCGCAAAATAAAATCGAAAAAATTTCCGGATAAAAAATCTCCTGATTGTATTATATCTCAGCTATAATATAATCAGGAGTTTTATTTTTAAAATTCCGGTTCCGCTCCGTAAAATGTCTTTATAAATTTAATCATGTATTTTATTCAATTAATTTCTTTGTATTCTCCGCTTTTTACTCACTTTCAAAGGAAAATTCTCCTGACTTTTTAACAAGCTTTACCGGTGTTCCGCGGCGTTTCATACCATAAACATCCGTCATTTCATATTCCAGTATGTAATTTCCGTCATCGATACTTTTATTATCGACTCCGCCCCAAAGTTTAAGTCCGAGCGAACCAATTACATATTCTTTCTTCTTATGCTCCTCATCATACACGGAAAGGATTGGCGTTATACGGTCAAACACACCTATTTCGCTCATTATGCTTTTTACCATGCCGTTTTCGTCAACGCCGGACCATGCGCCGATAATTTCATAATCCTCATCATCGCGATTATGTCTGACGCGTATATTACTTCTTTCGCCGTTCAGTATAACAGGAATTGAATACAAATCGTAATCATCATAGCTTCTCGCGAGACGCGTTGTTATGCTCTTGCCGGCAATCTCCATAAGATTACCGTTGAAGTTATCCTTGAATATACCGCCCTCCCAGTTCTTCTCAATATCGGTATATTTGCCGACAAACACATATTTGCCGCTTTCGCTGTCCTCTTTGTATACGTTAATCGCGACATCCTTGAACAAACTCATATTACCGGAAATATCCAGCTCATACGAATTACCGTCAAGCACCGTAAGATATTCCAGCCATGACATATCATCATTATATGACGTCCATGCCCATGATGATGTATAATCAGCCGTATTTGTAAGCTTGTCTTCCACGGTACAGTTTATACATATCTTACGCAAAAACTCTTTATATTTGCTGCTTGTTGAAATATCCATATAGTTTTGCAGGTGGTCGTTATCTCGGTCAAGAGGATAGAATACGCCAAGACCCGTTGAGCTTTTCTGATTTTCTCCGCACACTCTGTATATAACAGCATCGTTCAAAGCCTCGATTAGCATATCGGCGGTATTGCCGGTCTGTTCACCGCATTTCACAGCCATGTCTCCAAGGTCAACAAGGTTAGAATAACCCTCATCCTCGGTTGCGCCGCCATATACGTACACCTTTGAAAGCGCGTCTGACAGATTTATATAATTGTCAAGCAAATCAGTTGCAACGAGCATATCACCCGCCATACCGTCAAATGCCTGATTGAGAGTCGATATCTTCGCAAGGTCAACAACAGACATTGCCGCGTATTTATAAGTATCATTCTTCACAGATTTATTATAGTAGCTGTCACATACGGCCTTTCCTATATTCCCTGTATCTCCTGACGGATTTTCACACATATACTTCAAAAATCCCGCATAGTCCCAAGCATCAGTATTCTGCATATCCTGCGGCGCAACAAGATAATCAGCATATGTTGAAATTGCGGACGCTGTTTCAAGACTGCCCATAAGCGACGCGTCCATACCGACCACATCAAAATTCTTACCGGCTACGCTCATCGCGTATGATATTTCCTCCAGTGTCAGGCAGTCATTGTCGAACAATTCATCATATGCCATACCATATGTGCATCCTCCGCCGTTTCCTGAAAGAACAAGCATATAATTGTCGGACTTATAATTTGTTGTACCCCACGTAAGGAAATCGGCGAGAGTTTTGTAATCACCCATATTAGCGGCAATAGCCTGGTCTGCGAGATACATAGTTCCTTTGCCGACTTCAAAACGCTGAACATAGTCACTGTATATCCCCTTTATATGCCACTGAGAGCTTCCGCCTGTCTGTATAACAACATTTACGTTTTCCGGATAATCAACACTCATCATACTTTCTATCTTGTCTGATGCGGTGCTGTTTTCCGTTTCATCATTACCGCCGCACATATAAACAAGCACTGTCCAGCTTTTTCCGGTAGATGAAAGCTTGTTGTCCTGCTTCTCGTAAACAACCTTACCGGCAGAACATGAAGCAAGCAGTATTATTGCCATTAAAGCGGCGGCAATATGAGCTATCCTTTTCATTTGTATACCTCCTTAAAGAACAAAAGTTCCTCCTTTGCCCTATGTCTTGCATAAAGCAAAAAAGGCGCTGTATAGGTCATGTCACCATACAACACCTTTTTATCATACCAACATTAATCCAATGAAGGAGCGCCTACAGGACACGTGCCGGCACATGCTCCGCACTCGATACATGTATCAGCGTCGATAACATACTTACCGTCACCCTCTGTAATTGCACTTACCGGACATTCAGCAGCGCATGCTCCGCACGCGATGCATTCCTCTGAAATTGCGTATGCCATTTTAATACACCTCCTTATATTATAATTACGTTCTGTCTGAACGTTTGTTTATTTGATTATACCACAAAACCCTTGTTTCTTCAATAGTTTCTTCAATAGCTTTTGAAAAAAATTAGTTGGCGTTGTTTTCCTTTGGTAACTCATTATTCTTATTACGTTTTAGAACCTTTACGTCTGAAACATTGAATTCTTTAAGGGTTTTTTCGTTTTCATCCTCAAACTTTACTTTTACAAGACCTTTGAGCAAGCTTACATATTCGACTGTACCGTTGCCGTCAGGCGTCTTGACTAACGCGCCCTGTTTCGGTGTGACTTTAAGTATCTCCTCATATGTATCCTGTTCATATTTAAGACAACACATCAATCTTCCGCACGCGCCGGAAATCTTTGTCGGATTAAGCGAAAGTCCCTGTTCCTTTGCCATTTTGATTGATACAGGCGCAAATTCTTCAAGAAACTGACTGCAGCAAAGACTTCTTCCGCACACTCCTATGCTTCCGAGCGTTTTCGCCTCGTCACGCACACCAATCTGCCTTAGTTCAATTCTTGTCTTGAACACCGTTGCAAGGTCTTTTACAAGTTCGCGGAAATCAATTCTTCCGTCTGCTGTGAAGTAGAATAGAATCTTACTCCTGTCAAAAGTATATTCGACTTCAACAAGCTTCATTTCAAGATTGTGCTTTTGTATTTTTTCAAGGCATATTTTATATGCCTCTTTTTCAAATTCCTTATTTTTATTAAACTTTTTTGTATCCTCTGCCGTTGCGACACGCAGCACGCCTTTTACGGGTTTATGGAACTGTTCGTCCTCAATGGCTTTTCTGCTCATTACAACTTCGCCGTATTCAATGCCGCGCGCGGTTTCAACGATAACAAAATCACCCTGTCTGATGTCCAAATCATAAGGGTTGAAATAATACGTTTTGCCGGCAGGCTTAAAACGTACCCCTATAACGTTAATCATATATCAAAAACCTTTCTGTTTATCTGTAATATTGATTATTCCTTTATGTTTTGTTTTCGGCTTTTCAGCTTATCCGCCATATTTTTTGAAATCTCGCAGACAAGCATATTTTCCGCTTTATTCTTTACGTAAATAACATACCATATATTCTTCGTTGAGAATACGGTAGTTCTCATATTCTGTACCTCTTTCGGAACATTCCGCGGTTTATGCCTTGTAACGGATTTTACTGATGACACAGGAAAATCAACCTCTTTATTTCTGTGGCCGATTTTACGGTTTACGCAAAAACGGTCGTTTTTCAATGTATAGGTATATATTGCGCTGTATCGTGTAAGAACAAAAAATCCCAACACGCAAAACATCAGTATGATTATGATTACACCTATAATTTTATAATTCGGCAGCAGCGCGAGCAGAGCTTTGCCGAAAAATAATATTATAATTGCCCATATAACCGAAAAGACAAATTCTTTTCCGCCGCCGGTTCTTGTTTCTTCCAAAGTCAAAACTCCTTATTTATCCTCTGATTATCTAATTATTATACCATAAAATACCCTTAATGTCAACCTATTTTGTGTCTGAACATATTTATCATCTCAGAAACAGTCCTTATGCCGTATGCCGCAAATCCGTCCGGCACTTTCACGCCGCGCAGTGATTGTTTTGGCACAATAGCCGACTTGAAACCCAGCTTTGCCGCCTCCGCAAGACGTTTTTCAAGCTGTGATACGCCGCGAAGCTCGCCGCCAAGACCAACCTCGCCTATAAAAATCATATCCGGCGGCAACGCTATATCCGCCTGACTTGTCGCAATAGCGGCGCATATGCCAAGGTCAACTGCCGTTTCATCGATTTTAAGTCCGCCGGCAACATTCAGATAAACATCGGAATTGGATAAATTCATTCTCGCGCGTTTTTCAAGCACCGCTATAAGCAGAAGCGACCGATACATATCAATACCATTCGCCATACGACGCGGATTGCCAAAGCCTGTCGGTGTAACAAGCGCCTGTATTTCCGCCATAACACCGCGGCTGCCCTCCATTGCGCATACAATCGCGCTGCCGGAAATATCCGTATTTCTGCCCTCAAGGAGCATCATAGACGGATTTTCCACCTCGCGCAGTCCGCTGTCAAGCATTTCAAACACGCCAATTTCGTTTGTTGAGCCAAAGCGGTTTTTAACCGCTCTTAAAATTCTGAACGAAAGCTGTTTATCGCCCTCGAAATACAGCACGCAATCCACCATATGTTCAAGAACTCTCGGACCGGCAATCGCTCCCTCTTTTGTTACATGACCGACAATAAACATCGCGATACCCATCGACTTTGCAATGCGCATAAAAGCGTTTGTCGCCTCTCTTACCTGCGGCACGCTTCCCGCGGCGGAAGATATATCTTCTCTGTTCATCGTCTGTATCGAGTCGATTATAACAATATCCGGCTTTACCGTATGGATACATTCAATTATTAATTCGACATCGGTTTCGGAAATAAGATACAGATTGCCGGTTGTTATGCCAAGACGTTCCGCCCTTATCTTTATCTGCCCCTCCGATTCCTCGCCTGATACGTACAGAATTTTCTTATCCTCGCCGACTTTTTCACATATCTGCAAAAGCAGTGTTGATTTTCCGATGCCGGGGTCGCCGCCGACAAGTATCAGCGAACCCTTCACAATACCGCCGCCGAGAACTCTGTCCAGCTCCTTTAAGCCTGTGGTGTACCGTGTTTCGTATCCGGCATGGACATCGGCGATTTTTTTCGGCATACGCGCGTTAACCGCGCTTTCACGCGCAAGTGATTTTGTGGCTGACGTTTTCTTTTCCGGTGTTACAAGCGTTTCCTCCATTGTGTTCCAGCTGTTGCACCCGGGGCATTTGCCAAGCCATTTCGGCGACTTATACCCGCATTCGTTACATATATATGTTGTTTTTGATTTCATAATTATCCCTTTCAGATTTTATTATTACTTTAATTATATACTATTTCCGTCATTAATTCAATTACAAAAATTACATACGTATGTTGTTTTACATAATTCGTGTTACATCCATGTTACATTACGGTTAATATCCACGTTATCCACGCGCTTATCCACGTTTTTTGCCGTTATAAATCCTCATAAGCCTGTCCTTTTTCGGAGTTATCCCCGTTTTATTCACGCGGCGCGGATAATTTTATTTCCATATTTTGGTTTACATAATCTTTTATGTCCCTGCTATTATTTATCCGCAAAACAAAAAAACGTACAATTTTTGCCAAATTCCTTGACAAATACCGTTTATTTTTATAAACTATATGTGTACGTAATTATTGAAAGGGTGACAGCTTTATAATGAAAAATTCAGACAAGACAATGGATAAAATAGTCGCGCTGTGCAAAGGCAGAGGCTATGTATATCCGGGCAGCGAAATTTACGGCGGGCTTGCCAATACATGGGACTACGGTCCGCTTGGTGTCGAGTTCAAGAACAACGTAAAAAAGGCATGGTGGAAAAAGTTCATACAGGAATCTAAATATAATGTGGGTATTGACTGCGCTATACTTATGAATCCTGAAACGTGGGTCGCGTCAGGACACGTTGGCGGTTTCTCAGACCCGCTTATGGACTGTAAGGAATGTAAGTCGCGTCACAGAGCGGACAAACTCATTGAGGACTTCGCGCACGAAAACGGCGAGGATATCACTGTTGACGGCTGGAGTAAGGAAAAGATGCTTGAATATATAAAGGACAACAACATTGTCTGCCCTAAGTGCGGTAAGCAGAATTTCACAGATATCCGCGAATTCAATCTTATGTTCAAGACATTCCAGGGCGTTACAGAGGATTCATCATCGGTTGTTTATCTTCGCCCCGAAACAGCGCAGGGTATATTCGTAAACTTCAAGAGCGTCCAGCGTACAAGCCGTAAAAAGGTACCGTTCGGTATCGGACAGATAGGCAAATCGTTCAGAAACGAAATTACACCCGGTAACTTTACATTCAGAACGCGTGAATTTGAACAGATGGAGCTTGAATTCTTCTGCGCTCCGGGTACAGACCTTGAATGGCACGCATACTGGAAAAAGTATTGTATGGATTTCCTTCTTAACCTTGGCATACGGGAAGAAAATCTTCGTTTCCGTGACCATTCGCCGGAAGAGCTTGCATTTTATTCAAACGCGACAGCAGATATCGAATTTGTGTTCCCGTTCGGCTGGGGCGAGCTTTGGGGTATTGCGGACAGAACCGATTATGACCTTAAGCAGCATATGGAGCACAGCGGCGAAAGCATGGAATATATTGACCCTGTCACAAACGAGCGTTATGTTCCGTATTGTATTGAGCCGTCGCTTGGCGCGGACAGAGTTGCTCTTGCATTCCTTGTTGAAGCATATGACGAGGAAGAGCTTGAGGGCGGCGACACAAGAGTTGTTATGCGCCTGCATCCGGCGCTTGCGCCTGTTAAGGCGGCTGTGCTTCCGCTTTCAAAGAAGCTTGACGAGGGCGCTACTGCAATATATGAGCAGCTTTCAAAGAAGTTCAACTGCGAATATGACAACGCGGGCTCAATCGGTAAGCGTTACCGCCGCCAGGATGAAATCGGCACGCCGTACTGTATAACATTCGATTTCGATTCGCCGGAGGATAACGCGGTTACGGTGCGTGACAGAGATACAATGGAACAGCAGAGAGTTAAAATCAATGAACTCGAAGCGTTCCTTGAAGAAAAAACAACATTTTAATTTTTGGAGGTATTTAATTATGAAAAAATTTTTTAACGAATTTAAAGAATTCATTATGCGCGGCAACGTGGTTGATATGGCTGTCGGCGTAGTTGTCGGCGGCGCGTTTAAGAGTATCGTTGACTCGCTTGTGGCGGACATTATAATGCCCTGCATAAGCACGCTCACCGGCAAGGTTGATATTTCAAAGCTGTCGGTGACCGTCCTTGAAGCGAACGAGGCGACGGGAGAAAAGGGGCTTTTAATACCCTACGGCAATTTTTTGCAGCAAATTCTTAATTTTCTGATTATCGCTTTCTCGATTTTCTGCGTCGTGAAAATGATAAATACCGTACATAACAAATTCCTGAAAAAGGAGGAAGCCGAGGAAGCCGAGGAAGCGGCGGCGGGTCCTTCGCAGGAGGAGCTTCTTTCCGAAATCCGCGACCTGTTAAAAGAACAAAATACGCAAAAAAATTGACATCACGCGTGAATCGGGTCAATTTAAAAGAAGTATTTAAGGGGCTGCCGCAGCCCCGTTTCTTTTTGCCCTGACTCCGTTATCCTGATGTAATTTCTGTATTTATCCTATTCCCAATCCTGTAACCTTTGTAATTCTTGTAATAAGTGTTATTATAATTGCGCTGTTTTTTTGCATTGCGCGCGGAGTTGATTTTACGCGTAAAATATGGTATAGTAAAAATATCATGGTCATAGAAAAGGGTGGTGGTAAAATGCAAAATTCAGACGAAACGATTATATACAATATCCTCGCTAAATCATTTGCCGCGAACGATTTACTGTCTCTTGGAACAAAATTCAACAAAATGCCTTTTGACGCTTTTTTGAATCATAAAAAAATAATACGAAAAAGTATGAACCGCCTTACAAGCAACCTGCACGACGCTGCCGCGCTTGCAGAGTTGAAACAGGAGCTTATACCGTATAAAATTCTCTATACCGTTCACCACAGAAGACTGAAAAACAGAAGCAAGAAAATAAAAAAAGAACGCAATAAAATACTTCGCGAAATTACTGTCGACAGTATTCTGGAGCTGATTGCAAAGGCGGAAGTGTTTCAGTATAATGAATATTTCGCGGCAAAGCCCGCCGCTTCGCGCGTTACCGTAAAAAAGCTCATGAGCATCAAAAAACCGTACCGGCGGCTGAGAGGCGAAACGCTTATCATGATATACAGCAGTATTTACACCAAAAATGTAATACGTTTGCAAATCGAGGAATCGCTGTTAGAAAACCCAAAAGAACTATATCCCGCCGCGCGCGAAATGAACCGCAAATTTATAATTCACTGCGGCACTACCAACACAGGCAAAACCTATAACGCGATAAAAGCGTTAAAATCCGCCGGAACGGGCGCGTATCTTGGGCCGCTGCGGCTGCTCGCTATGGAAATACAGGAAAATCTGCTGTTTGACGAGGTTATGTGCAGTCTCAAAACCGGCGAGGAAGAAGATATTGTTCCCTATGCCACACATGTCGCGTCAACGGTTGAAATGGCGGATTTGTATGTAATGTATGACACCGCTGTAATCGACGAATGCCAGATGATTGGGGACAAGCACCGCGGGTGCGCGTGGACGCGGGCGATTTTAGGCATAAGAGCTTATGAAATACATCTATGCACCGCGCCGGAAGCGGTTGATTTGCTTGTTAAAATAATCGAGGACTGCGGCGACACATATGAAATAGTAAATTACAAACGGCGCACACCGCTTATATATGATAATTCACTCGATACGGGAGTAAATATACAACGCGTAAATGACGATGGTACAAGACGGAAAATAACCTGTCAGGAGCGGCTTAATAAAATCAATATTGACGCGCTGGAATACGGCGACGCGCTAATTGCCTTCTCGCGCAAAGATGTTCTTGAAATATCTGAATTTCTCGGCAAAAAGGGTATCAACGCAAGCGTGATTTACGGCGCGTTGCCGTATCACACGCGCAAAATGCAGCTGAAGCGTTTTATAGAACGCGAAACGCGGGTGATTGTCGCGACAGACGCAATCGGAATGGGGTTGAATTTACCTATTAAACGCGTGATTTTCACTTCCGCATATAAATTTGACGGTGAAAGATTCAGAAGACTTTATGCTGAGGAAATAAAGCAAATCGCCGGACGCGCCGGACGCAAGGGCATATACGATAAGGGTTATGTTTTTGCGGTTGAAGAACAAGAACACATAAATTTCTCGCTGACTTCGGTTATAGAACCTATGGAAAAAGCATATATTGATTTTGATACCTCGTTTCTTAATATAGAATCCGAAATGGAGGATATTCTACAGGCATGGTCGCAGGCGAATATGCCGTTTGAATTCTATGAAAAAATAGATGTAAAGCGCGCGATTATCCTCTTGAAGCACATTAACGAGTTATGCGCGAGGAAAAAATTTAAATGCGATAAAGAAACAAAGTATCAGCTGGCGACTATTACCTTTGACGAGAGCAACGGAAGCGTTTTCGGGTGCTGGATAGACTATGTGAAAGAATATCTGAAAGGCGAAGCGGGTCCGCTTTCACTGCCGAGAATCCGGACAAGTTCAACCGAAAAACTCGAAGCGTCGTTTAAAAAGGTTGATTTATACTATTCATTTTGCCGTACAATGGGTTATTTCCCTGACCTTGACTGGATTAAGGTTACGAAACAATATCTTTCGGAGGAAATAAACGGCAGGTTGATTGGAAACACAGCAAAGCTATAAGGAAGTGACGTATTATGTTAAATTGGATAAAAACTCACAAATACTGCCTGTGCTTGTTATATTTCTGTTTCTATCTTCCGGCGTTTTTCATACTGGAGAAAAATCCTGTAAAATTCATCATCGAATCTCCCATTGACAATATGATACCGTTCTGCGAATGGTTCATATTTCCCTATTTCTCGTGGTATATCGTAGTACCCGTCGCGCTGTTGCTGCTGATGTTTAAAAACCGCGAGGACTTTTTGCGGCTGTGTTTTCTGATGTTCGGCGGAATGACAATAGCGCTTTTCATATACCTTATCGCGCCGAACAGCATTACTTTCAGAGCTGATATAATAAATGACAACATTGCCTCTAAAATATGCAAATTCCTGTACGCGCTTGACGCGCCGACAAACGTATGTCCTTCAATACACGTTTCAAGCTCGGTTGCAATCGACATGGCGATACAAAAATCCGAAACATTCGGAAAAAATATACCTGTAAGAATAATATCGTTTATAATAATGATACTTATATCTCTTTCAACAATGTTTGTGAAACAGCACTCGTTCACAGACGCGGCGGCAGGTTTATTGGTGAGCCTTATACTTTTTATAATCGCTTTCCGCACGCCGTTTTCAAAAGTATTTGAGAGCAAAAAAACAGCCGCGTTTACGGCATAACCCGTAAGCATGGCTGTTTCATTATTTTATCTTACTCGCCCGGCGTACCGTCGCCGGTTATGTTTATCTCAAGATTATCCACATCAACCTTACCGTTCGTCTTTGCGGCGCGCACATACATTGAGCCGATATTATTTTCAACGCTTGAGCTGTAGAAATTAATGTCCGTAAACTCCGCGCTGTCGCCGTCATCCGTTGTGAGCTTAACTGTCACTGTTTTCGCCGCAAAATCCGCCGTCGCGTCAACGTGTATCCACTTTGTTATAAGACTTGTATCAAGAGTTTTTCCGTTTACAAGGAATGTTGAACCCGCGTTGTATTCAAAGCCTATGATATGACCTGCGGCATTAGTACCGTCTGCAGTTATACCGTAATTTATGTTACCGCTTGAAAACGACGGAGTAGCATTGCTTATTGCAAAATGGCTATTTCCGTCGGTTCCCTTCGGCGAGAACCTGATATCCGCCTTTATTTGTACCTTTTTATCTGTACAGTCAATCTCGTCAAATGTTGTATATGCGCCGATTGTGTTGCCGTTTGAAGCAAAGTCAAGATAGCTTCCGTTATCATCGCTTGCCACTGTCGGATACGCACTTCCTGTGCCAATCTTCCATGCGCTGTTATTTACAGTATATCCCTCAAAGTTTTCATAATAGTCATACTGCCCCGTAAGGTTATACACAAGCGTAAGCTGTGTATCCTCTGTAAGTGTCGCGCTTGTCTGTGACATTGATTCGTTGAACTCATACAGATTATATTTTCCGTTTTCGTCCTTAACCTTGAAATCCGCCGTAAGATTTGCCGGCACAGTGTACTTGTCACCCGCATAATACTTGCCGTCAGGAATCACGGCATCCTTTATTTCGTTGTTTTCCTCATCGACATAGTTGATTGTTATGCTGGCGTTTGTTTTTACTGTTTTCTTAAACATAACTGTGAATGTGTTTTCCGCCTCCAGAGAATCGGACGAAAGCGTTGACTGCATCGGAAGATATGTGTATATAGCGGTTGTTTCACCCGAATCGTCAATTATATCCTTCTGATATTCCTCCGGTACGGAATATTCGTCTCCTATATAATAAT